>CAYNPZ010000192.1:0-7363 GCA_964399175.1 uncultured Bacteroidales bacterium
AGCATCTTCTCCGGATTCGGGCACAGGTTCATGTAGTAATTCTTATCTGAAACCGGTGCGACGCCATAAAAATCGCCTTTCCAACCAAGCATATCACTGATCAGCTGGAAGTGTAAATGAGGTGGCCACTGGCCATTTTCTTCAGGTGTACCAACCTTAGCAAAATCATCTCCTTTTAGAATCTCCATACCTTCTTCCATTCCTTCAAGGGAAGATCTGCTCAAATGTCCGTAAAGCGTATAAAATGTGACTTCATTCAGATGATGTTCCAATACCACCGTTGCACCATAATCACCGAATTTGTTATTATCCCGGAAGCTGTGAACCCAGGAATTTATGGGTGCATAAATGATGGTTCCTGCAGGCACCCAGATATCAACACCCAAATGGATGGTCCGGGGTTTGTTGTTACTGTTAAATAAAGGGCTGCGCTGATAAATATAACGATCTTCCCCATACCCTCCGATACCAACCTTCTTATTGTTATCAAGTACCGAATTGATGTACGCTGTGAAACTTTCTGTATTGCTGACATCTATATTTTGGAGGGCTTTATTGTTTTCGGTAAAGTCCATTTCTACAAAATCATCCCGCTCTATTCCCAGTTTCATGATGGGTTCGATGGTGCTTTCATATTTTTCCAATACCGTTTCTATTTGCCTGGATTTATACATGATAGCATGAGTGTTATAATCATTTATTAAGCGCTCGAAGTTATACGAAAAGTGTTAATATTCCTACAATTATTATTGATTTTTATTAAATTTTTTTGTTTTCAAAAACATAAAATCCGGGACTGCCAGAATGATTCATAAAAATTCCGAAATAAAAAAACACCGGCTTATCTTTAAAATAAAACCGGTGAAAATTTTGGCCGGAAATTCATCCGGTCTCTCAACTCTAATCCCAAAACCCAGCAAACAAATTATTTTTCGAAGCTCTCCATTTTAATGATTACTTCATTCTCATCATTCAATTCCAGGGTGACGTTTTCATAAACCTTGTCTTTATATGAAATGAATGAAGTTTCAATGCTGTATTTGCCGGGTTTCAATCCCTGAAGCTCAAAGCTGCCGTCAAAATCAGTATAGGCAGAAATGTCCTCTCCTTTGATTTTCAGCTTAACACCTGTAAGGGCCTCACCTGTATTCATATCCACCACCTGACCTTTTAATGAGGTAGTCATGGTGGTATTGTTTTCATTTTTGTCATTTTTGTCATTGTCATCATCGCTTGTTGCCATGGCCTGGAAATTAAAACCGGCCAGAAGAACAACCATTGTAATAATTGCAAACAGTTTTTTCATCGTTATCTTGATTTTTGATTACTAATTCAATTGACTAACGATGCAAAAGTAGGCTGTTCTTTCCAATTGGATGTTAAATCGATTTTAATATAAATTAATGTTTGCGTTAAATTATGTTAACCCCGCATTAGAAAAACCGGCTTTTTGCGAAAAATAATGAAGCAAAAAGCCAGGTTTTTCAATGACTTCAGAATTATTTATTTATGAATAATTCATCGGGTTAAATTTAAATTAACACAGAAAAATTTCGGTACGGTAGGGTTGATGAAGAATTACTGATGCTCATCACGGAGCAGATCATTAACAGTCTTTACAGGATTAAAAGTAATCAAAGGTACTTCAACGAACACAGTATTCCAGTAAGCCATGCCTCCGTTCCACAAACCGGGCAGTTCCTGTGCCTTTAAGGTTTTACCGTCCCTGGATTTGTATGTGATGATCCCTGCAGAAGAATCCCTGTACTTAAAAAGATCGAATTTTCTGCCTCGGTAATCCTTTAGTCCGCAAACCAAATCCACGGGATTAAAATGAGTGGAATCTTCCAGGAGGATCGTCTGATTTGGATTATCCAGATCAACCTGCGATTTTTCAACAATTTGCAAGGATACGCTGCCATCGGGATCTTTTACCCAGAACGGACCTCCGCCTGGTTCACCCTGATTTTTAACCATTCCACAAATCCTGAGGGGCCGGTTAAATTTTCGGAAAAGATAATCAGTTAATACTTCAGAGTTCGAAACATCCAGATCGTTCGGCGGAAGGACATGTAAAGCGTTCTTCAGGAAATTCAACATGCCCTGCAGGTTTTTATTTGTCAGGTTCTCCTGCGCTTCAATCTGCCTCAGGTAATTGAAAATTTTCTTCTGATAATCCAGAAGCAAACCGGCCAGCGCTTTCTTATAATCGTAGGTAACCACCTTGTATTTATCAGGAACCACATTATCGATGTTCTTTATGAACACCAAATCATCATGAAGTCTGTTGAGGTTGTTAAGAAGCGCTCCATGACCTCCGGGCCTAAAGAGCAAAGAGCCATCAGGATTTCTGATAAGATTGTTTTCCATATCCACGGCTACCCTGTCGGTAGATTCTTCCTGGAAGGAATAATCGGTTTGAAATTTCACCCGGAAAAAATTTTCATAGACCGGCACTTTCGATACTACATAAGTTTCAAACCTATCTTTATGCTCGGGAAGCAAGGTATAGTGAATACGAACGGTGCCGTCTGCATTGATAGAATAATTGACGCCCTCCACCATATGTTCTTCTACCGGTGTCCTTGAATGATCCTGGTAGCGGTGAAATTTGATCAAACCCTTGGGCAAATTGCCGTAATCCAATCCCTGGGGCTCCAGAAGCTCTTTAATAATGGAGGTATAATCATTTCTCCAAATGGCATTTTCTATGCTTATGCCCTTCCGGTTCAGGGATTCTTTAAGATCTTCATAAAAAGCAAAATATTTTATGTCTCCTATAAATCTTTCAACTTCCTCAACATTGGAATGCTCATCTTCCAGATATTCAAATAAAAATTTAAACATCCTGCTGGCAGCTCCCGAGGCCGGGACAAATTTTCTGAGCTTGTTCCCCTCAACCGAATCTCCATACACCTTCTTATACTTATCCACATAATCCTGATCCAGGTATACAATACCATCTCCCGGAGTCGCCGCTTTTATCAGATGGGTGTAAGGGAATCCCTTTTTAAAATTTTCCACCTGCTTTTCTATATCTTTTTCGGTCAATCCTTTCCGGTTTATCTGTTCAATGTCTTCTTTTGTCAACGATTCCATTTCTACCCGCTTTTTGATTGAAGGTCTAAAATTATTGTATTTAAATCAAATGAATAAGATCTACTGTCAAAAATTTACACGAACCTTGTAATGAATTTATATGGGACCTAGAACCCGGGTTTGGAAATTGAGGCGAAGGCTAAAGACAGAGAGGCTAGCGCCAAATTGTCAAATTGTGACATTGTCACATTGTTGAAATATGAGTTGGATTATAAAACTTAGATTTCGGGCGTTTGCCAACTGCTTGTTGCCAACTGCCAACTTGCTATTGGAAGACGAAGGCGAGGCTGAGACAATGATTAAATGAGAGAATGATTGAATGATAAAATGATTGGATGATTAAATTGTTAAACTGCTAAATTGTTGGAATCCTCTGTATACAATCAAATGGCAACCAATGACCATTATTAATGACAATCAATGACTATAAATGACTATAAATGACAACAAATTCAACCCCCAACCCAATCTTCTCCTGTACCAATCGTTTCCTTATCTGCCATTTGCTATAGCTCCAAAACCAGCTTAACATTCACCCTCCGCGAAGTCAGATAATTCGGCACGACGTACTGACCGGATCTGCCCTGCTGGTTGCCGACCGTTTTGATCCAATGGTAAGAAATGGTATTGTTGATGTCCAGTAGATTGAAGACTTCAATGCCCAGCCAGAGCGATTCAATATAATGGAGTGGATTCGACGCATTATATTCTTCCCTGCTTCCCTTAATCAGCTTTGAAAAACCCATATCCACCCTTCTGTATGAGGGCATCCAGAATATTTTATCGTAACGCTCCGTATTTGGAGGAGAAAACGGAAGGGGACTCCCATAATGTGCGCTGAGCTGCAGTTTATAGGAAGGATAATGGGGTATGTAATCCTGGAAGAACATGCTGAAATTAAACAATTGATTGGTAGGACGTGGATAATAGCCAGGCTTAACAAGCTCTCCCTTATCATTGACATAAGAATCACCCTTAATATCTGCCCTGGTTTGCATGACAGAAAGGCTGGCCCAGGATTCAACTCCTTCAACGAATTCTCCGTTCACTTTCATGTCGATACCGGTCGCAAATCCCCGCGCCATATTTTTTCCTGAATAATCAATTCTGACATTGTCCACCTTGTAGGGTATAAGCCTGTCCATGTGTTTATAATACAGTTCCGTGGTATATTTGAATGGCCTTCCCCATGCAGTGAAATCATATTCGGTTCCAAGGACAAAATGAAGAGATTTTTGTGACCGGATCTTCTGGTTAACCTCTCCGTTGTTCATTTTCATCTCCTTGTAAAAAGGAGGCTGATGGTAATATCCTCCGGCAAAATGGAACTTCAGGTTGTTGCTGAAGACAGGTTCAAATCCCACATTGATCCTTGGGCTTACCAAAAATTCGTTATTAAAATCCCAGTAATGGATCCTTATACCCGTATTGAAAAACCAGTCACCGTTCCCGGCAATTAAGTGATGCGTATTCTGAATATAAGCGGTTAACCGGTTACTAAGCACTGAATTCTGTGCCTGTAACGAGTGGTATAGCTCGACATCAGAGTCGGAATAGGGAATGGAATATCCTGCCGAATCCACATATTTCCACTCATTGGATTCATCAATAATGTGTTCGCGTTTATATTTGGCTCCCCATTTCAGCAGATTGCTGCCTGTATTCCAGGTACCTTTATGTGAAATGCTGTAAACGTTCCCCTTCAGAAAATTTCTCGCATGTTCCAGGTATCCGCCAACCCCAATATTCATGATGCTGTCGCCGTAGGTTTCTGAATCCATTGACCTGTCCAGTTCATTCAGATAATATTCTCCAAGGATATCATAGGTTTCCGATTCAATGGTATTATAAGCCGATCCAATGAAACGCAGATCCAGGTTACTGGAAGGATGGTAATTGGCGGCAAGCGCACCCATATAATTTTCAAAAACATCTACTTCCTGTCCTTCATAATAAATTTTCAGGCTGAGGGCCTGTTCTATCGTTCCAAAGGAAGTTTCCCTGTTCTGGGGGATAAACTTATAACGATTCTGATTGTAATTACCCAGAAACTCAATGTCTAAATCTGCTGTAAGCTTGTATGTAAGGTAGGTTTGCAGATCATAAAACCTGGGCTTGTAATCTCCCTCTACATCAAGGGAATTCAGTAGGTATTGGTTGGTTTTGTAACGAAATCCGGTATTGTAAGTGAACCGCTCACCGATCTTGTCCTCCAGATGCACTGACCCCCCAAGCAGGTTCATTTCAACATCACCCGAAAAATCTGCCGGTTTATTGTAACGAATATCAAGTACAGAAGCCATCTTATCTCCATACCGGGCCTGAAATCCACCTGCTGAAAAATTCAGGGAGGAAACCATATCAGAATTCAAAAAGCTCAACCCTTCCTGTTTTCCGCTGCGCACAAGCACAGGCCTGTAAATTTCAATTCCGTTAACATAAACAAGATTTTCATCATAATTTCCTCCCCGTACCGAATACTGATAACTCAATTCATTCCTGGAAGCCACACCGGGCATCTTTTTTACGATGGATTCCAAATCTCCGGTTGCAGCGGGCATCATTTTAAAATCTTCAGGATCCACCCTTATCAGGCTTTGATCGGCATGAATCGTACTGCTTACTTCTACCTGGTCTAGTTCTTCCGTAGATTCCATCAACCGGATAATCAAAGGTTCCTCTTCTCTAAAAGCCCCAACGGCAAGGCTCCGGCTCTGATAGCCTACATGGGAGATTACTATAGAATCATTCTTTTCAGTTTCCGGCGGAATACGCAATTGAAACATCCCTTCTTCATCGGTGACAGTTCCCACGGTAGAATTTTTCAACCGGACATTGGCATTGTTCACCGGATCATTATGGAAATTAATTACTTTGCCCTGCAGAATCTCTACATGCTGGGCACTTAAAACAAAAGGGAATCCAAAAAAAAAGAGGGAAAAAAACAGTATCCTATGGTGCATTTACCGACATATTAGTGCTGCGCAACAGTCTAATTAGTTTAAACGCATGATAACAATGAATTATTTTGCAATATTAAGTAAGAAGGAAAAATAAAGAACTGATATCATTCCTCCCGGTGCTTCGGCTGTAAGATGCCATTGGTCATACGAATGCGCTTTCGTGGATAATCTTTGTCAGGCTTAATTTTAAGCGCCTTCTGATAAAAATCTCTTGCCAGCAGGTAAATACCGGAATTAAAGTATTCATTAGCCTTCTTAATACAGGATTTGTATTTGTTGTTAGCCGATTTTCTCCGCTTCACTATATCCTCAATATATGAGATCTGATTGCGAGGATATTCTTTTGCCGGCTTAATATCCAATGCCATGGAATACTGCTTTTTTGCCTGAATGTATTGCTTGTTTGAAAACCTTTCATCAGCCTGCTTAATCAATTTATTATATTTCCTTTTTGCTACCCTCATCTGGGACTTTCTGGCCAATATCTGCGGAGTAGTGTCTACCTGTTCCTCAGGATAATCTTTATCTGGATAAAGTTTCAATTGTCTTAACTTTTCCTTCAAAAGTTTCTGTGCCTTTTTAATTTGTTTTTTAGGATATCCTTCATCCGGTTTTTGATCAAGGGCCTTACGATAAAATTCAATGGATAGCCTATATTTATCCCTGTTAAAATGATAATCTCCTTTTCTGACACATTTATTGTAAGCCATTGCCCGAAGTCTTTTAAGCTGTTCGAGTATTTTCTCAACTTTCTCTGTCATCATATTTGTATACTCCTTATCATAAACAAACCCTCTCCTTTCCTTACTATATCTGATCTTCGTCACTGGATCGTCCAGCGCTGAAACATCCAACCCTGGATACATTTTAAAAAGGTCCACAGAGAAACCAAGTCGGAAGTTTGTTTTCTCATTTTCCGGAACATTAGAATTTATCTCAATCTTTTTGGAAATGTAATCAGGTTTAAAAAAGCAAGGGTATATCTCTTATTCAAATCCAATTCCAAAGTAGCGGTACCTTTTTTATTCGTCTTTACAACCCTTTTCTTACCAGATTCCTGTATGATTACTATTTTGGTTTCAGATAATGGCCCGGATCCCTCAGCTAAGTCTATCTCCAATATCAATTCACCATTCCTACTATTTGGGTAAGCTGGAAAGAAGTCAAAACCAACTAAAATGAAGCAAATTGCTAAAATCCAATTCTTATAACCCATTGTTATTATATTTATATGTAATTATTTTTTTTATACGATAACTATCAACAATAGTTACTATCAGTCAAATAAATAACTTCACACA
>CAYNPZ010000193.1:0-2465 GCA_964399175.1 uncultured Bacteroidales bacterium
ATTCAATAGTCATTCGGTGGTCATTCATCCAGAAGTTGGTCCCGCATTCTGCGGGAGCAAAAACAGTTGGCAAGGGATGTAGCTACAGGCATTGCAGTAGAGACGCAAGGCTTGCGTCTCGGAGATTGGGAAGGGAAACGATGGCACGATGGCACGAAAGAACGACGGAGCGATAGAACGAAAAAACGAGAAAAGGAGAATACGGGAAGTGAGTGAGTAGAGACATGCCGTGGCATGGCCCAGCTAGCGGCACGGAAGAACAAAGGCACGACGGCACGATAGAACGACTGCACGAGGGCACGATGGGAGAATGAAATGAAAAGACGAGAAGATGGGAAAAACGAGAAATAAGAAAAAGGTTGACATGGTTCGGCTTAAAATTTAACCACAATCCTTAACGTCTCTAGGTACCCAAGCTCCGTTAGGAGCGGCATAGTGGTAGCCCGGGGTGTAAACCCCGGGTCGGAAGGTCCCTCCAGACCTCTCAGCGCTCCATCTAATGGCTTTGAATCAAACACAAAACTTTGATGGAGCGCAACATGAAGGCCTTTGATGGGGTTATTATTAGAATAAAGGATAAATAAAGTAAACTGCTGTCCGTGTCATGTTGTTTTCCTATGTCTCCTATCTTTCCACGCCTGCTGCGGGCAGGTATGTGGTTCAAAAAATATTAAACATACGGGGCACATAGGAACATAGGAACATAGGAAACAATAGTCGCAAATATGACTCCACATGAGATTCATTCCGGAATGAGCTGTCAGTTTAAGCATCTCTGCGAATACAACCAATGACCCAATGGCGATTTAATGACAATCAATGACTTATTTATGCTCCCCTCGGATCAAACTTTCGGAATATCCACCTGAAATTTTAGCAATATCAGAACGGGGATAAAAAAACGCACCAGACGTTTGCCTGATGCGTTTTTTAACCCTAAACCCAAAATCTACCCGAGAAAAAAAGTTTATTGAATGAGACGTTAACTTTTATCTTCCTTACGGAAAGAAGACAGAAAAAGATACATTTTTCTGCTTATTTAGATATAATTTAAATAAGCAGGAACTAATGGTTGGATGTCTGCATTTTTTGCTTACCATTATCTTTAATCTCCATGCGGTTTTCCAGAAGGTTCAGCATTTTCGTGGTGGCTTTGATGGCCGATTCGGTTTGATCGGCATCGAGGCTGCGCGTTTTAAACTCTTCACCCCTGTAATCCCAGGTAATAACCGTTTCCACGAGGGCATCCGTATTGCCGCCCGGTGGGATGGTGACCATATAATCGATAAGTTTGGGGAATTCCTTCTCCTGATTGCTGTATATATTTTTCAGCGCTTTCATGAAGGCATCGTACTGGCCGTCGCCTTCCGATGTTTCCTGGTACTGGACACCGTCAATCTCCACATTCAGGGAAGCCACAGGACGAAGCCCCTTGGTCAGCGACAGGGTATAACCTACCACCTTGATCTTCTCGTCCACCATATTGGTGTTCAGCACATCAGAAACAATATAGGGAAGATCCTCTGCGCTTACATGTTGTTTCTTATCGCCAAGTTCAATAACTCTTTGAGTAACTTTTTCCATAGATTCCTGGTCAAGGGAGATGCCCCATTCTTCCAGGTTCTTTTTAATATTGGCTTTTCCCGAGGTTTTCCCCAGGGCGTATTTCCTTTTCCTTCCAAAGCGTTCCGGCAGCAACTCGTTATAGTAAAGCTGCCTCTTGCTGTCACCATCCGCATGAACACCGCAGGTCTGAGTGAATACATTTTCTCCTATCAATGGTTTATTGGAAGGAATGCGGATGGAAGAAAAGCTTTCCAAGAGCTTGCTTACAGGATACAACTGGGATTCGTCTACGTTGATCCTAAAATCCGTATGGTCCTTGATCATTCCGATCACACTGGAAAGGGGTGCATTTCCGGTCCGCTCTCCAAGGCCGTTTACTGTGGTGTGGATGCCTTCCATTCCGGCATTGAGACCCGCATAGGAGTTGGCAATGGAAAGATCGTAATCGTTATGGGCGTGAAAATCGAAATGCAGTTGGGGATACCGTTCCACCATCTCCCGGCAGTAACGGGACACTTCTTCATGATTGAGTATGCCCAGTGTATCAGGAAGCATAAAACGTTGCACCGCTTCATCCTTCAGATGATCGAGGTAATAAAAAACATATTCCCTGGAATTTTTCATCCCATTTGACCAGTCTTCAAGGTAAACATTTACCTCAAGCCCCATATCACAAGCCTGTCGGATAAAGTTTTTGATATCCTGTATATGTTCTTCTTTGGTTTTTTTAAGCTGATATTTCAGGTGATTGATTGAGCCCTTGGTCAACAGGTTCACCACCCGGGCGCCTGACTGCTTGATCCATTCCAGCGATTTGGTCCCGTCAAGGAAACCAAGCACTTCAATCTTGTCGAGATAACCATTTTTTCCGGCCCAATCCGTAATCTTCCGGGTAGCTT
>CAYNPZ010000193.1:2477-7263 GCA_964399175.1 uncultured Bacteroidales bacterium
ACACCCTTGCCGAGGCAATTTCTATGCGGTCGACCTTCACATCGGCCAGCAGTTTTCTGGCAATAGTGAGTTTTTCCAGCTCGCTGAAAGAAACACCAGAAGTCTGTTCTCCGTCGCGCAAGGTCGTATCCATAACCTCTATGTATCTGTCCTGTGCTAACTTTGACATAATGCATCCTTTTTATTTAATTTTCTAATCTAAAGGAAGAGCCTGACTCAGACCAAAAATAAAAAAGAACGGGATCCCCCGGAAGAGATCCCCTAATCTTAATTTTCAGGTCTTAGTTTGCGCACCTGACTCCCTGTTGTCCATAATTCAGAGTCATGGAGTGCTTTCAGCTCTTCGTGTAATTTTTCTCTGTAATCGGGCTGACTGTTGATGTCTATGGCCCGCTGAGCTTCCTCTCCGCTGGCTACTTTTTGGTAAAGCTCATCAAAAACGGGTTCCAGTGCTTTCTGAAACTTTCCGTACCAGTCGAGTGCTCCCCGCTGAGCAGTAGTGGAACAATTGGCATACATCCAGTCCATGCCATTTTCAGCTACCAGTGGCATCAGACTTTGGGTGAGCTCTTCAACCGTTTCGTTAAAGGCTTCGGAAGGAGAATGGCCGTTTTTTCTCAGCACGTTGAACTGTGCCTGAAAGAGACCCTGAATGGCGCCCATCAGGCTACCCCGTTCGCCGGTGAGATCGCTGAAAACTTCTTTCTCAAAAGTGGTCTCAAAAAGATAACCGCTTCCTACGCCCATACCAAGGGCAACAGCCCGGTTCCATGCATTACCGGTAGCATCCTGGTGAATGGCAAAGCTGGAATTCACCCCGCGGCCCTCCTTAAACAAGCGGCGCAGGCTGGTACCCGAACCTTTTGGAGCCACCATGATCACATCAACATAATCGGGCGGGATGATGTTGGTTCTTTCTTTGTAGGTAATGCCAAAACCATGTGAAAAATAAAGGGCATCGCCTTCGTTCAGCGCCTCTTTCAAACTGGGCCATACCTGAATTTGTCCGGCATCGGAAAGAAGAAACTGTATGATGGTAGCTTTTTGGGCAGCTTCCTGAACTTCAAACAGATTCTTACCTTCCACCCAGCCATCATTCAGCGCTTTATCCCAGCTTGAAGAATTCTTTCTTTGGCCTACAATGACATTGAAACCATTATCACTGAGGTTTAACGCCTGCCCGGGTCCCTGAACACCATATCCGAGTATGGCAATGGTTTCATCTTTTAAAGTCTCTTTCGCTTTTTGCAGAGAAAATTCTTCTCTGGTCACCACATTTTCTTCTTCATTACCAAAACGTATCTTAGCCATAACGTAAGCTTTTTTATTAATATATTGAATTTAAGATTCTACAATGTATTGGCCAACTTCCCATCCGACCTGATAAAAGTTGATTTGACCGAACGGATATGATCCACGGAAGCATACTTGTTCATCTCATCGAACATCTGATTGATCTCTTCCCTGGTACCGGATTTCTCAAAATAAGTATGGTCTGAATTGACTTTCATCAATCTTACATCATATTTCCTTATCAAACCTTCTATTTCAGAAGATTCAAGCATCTCGTTCGTTGGTATCTTAAACAGGGTTGTTTCGTGCTGCGTTGTATTGTCTTCCTTCCGGGCAAAAGCATCAAAAACTTCCACCTGCTTTTCTATCTGTTTAACCACCTTGTTCACATGCTCTTCCGAAATCTTGAGAAGAATATTAAAACGGTGGATGCCTTCGTACTGCGAACCGGAAACGGTAAGGCTCTCGATGTTCAGCTTTCTTCTAGTGAAGGTATTGGCAATCCGGCTCAGCAGACCGGGATGATTTTCCGTGAATACGGTGATTGTGTACAATTCTTTCTCGTCTTTCATATCCTATTGATTTTTTGGTTATCTAATATTATTTTATTTCTAATCCTTTTCACTTTTTTCCTGTGGTGGTTCGAGCAGTATGTCCGAAACGCTTGCTCCCGGAGGAATCATCGGGAAAACATTGTCTTCCTGTTCAACGACCACTTCCAGCAAATATGGACCGGGCGTTGCATACATTTCATCCAGTGCTCCTGAAACTTCTGCCAGCTGCGTTATCCTTTTCGCGCTTATTCCGTAAGCCTCAGCGATTTTTTCATAGTTGGGGCTTGAAATCGGGGTTGAGGAATAACGCTTCTTGAAAAAGAGCTGTTGCCACTGGCGTACCATACCCAGGTACGAATTGTTGAGAATGATAATCTTCAATGGAATTTTAGACTCTGCAATGGTTCCCAGTTCCTGAAGGGTCATCTGGAAACCTCCGTCCCCGACAACTGCAACCACCTGCCGGTTGGGTCCTCCAAGCTGAGCGCCAAGAGCTGCAGGCAATCCGAAACCCATTGTCCCCAGTCCGCCAGATGTGATGTTGCTCCTGGAACGTGTGAATTGAAAATAACGACAGGCCACCATCTGATGTTGTCCCACGTCGGTAACCAAAACCGGCTCCTTATTCTTTTCATTCATTTCCAGGATCACATCTGACATCCGGATATACTGCTGGTCGTCTTTATCCCGATGATCTTTAAACAGTTTATGGTATTCTTTTTTCTCATACTCCCTGAAAAGATTCAGCCATTCGGTGTAGGTTTTGCTTTGAACCTTACTTGTGAGTTGCGGCAGGGTATCTTTTACATTGCCAAGTACCGGCACATCAACCTTAACGTTCTTGTCGATCTCTGCAGGGTCAATATCCATATGGATGATCTTTGCATTCTTGCCGTAGGTACTGAGCTTACCCGTAACACGGTCGTCAAATCGCATTCCGATGGAAATGAGCAGATCGGCCTCGTTGGTCAGCACATTGGGTCCGTAATTGCCATGCATGCCCAAATATCCCACATAATTCGGATAATTATTAGGCAGTGCGGAGAGGCCAAGTAGCGTAGAAGCGGCAGGAATACCGGTTTTGTTGAGAAAAGCCTCCAGTTCCTTTTCGGCTTTACCGAGTATCACACCATGGCCAACCAGGGCCAAAGGTCTTTCTGCATTATTGATCAGCTCGGCAGCATCGGAAATTTGTCTGGAATCGGTTTCGGGTACCGGCTGGTAGCTGCGTATATGGTGACATCTTTCATAATGAAACTCCAGTTCTCCAAACTGGGCATTCTTGGTGAGATCAAGAACCACCGGTCCGGGTCTGCCTGAGCTTGCTATATAAAAGGCTTTTGCTATTGCTTCCGGTATCTCTTCAGGCTTGGTGATCTGGAAGTTCCATTTGGTGACAGGAGCAGAAACGCCAATGATGTCTACTTCCTGAAAAGCATCGGTGCCTAGCAATACATCATTCACCTGCCCGGTTATACATACCAGCGGCGTGGAGTCGATATTGGCATCGGCAATACCTGTGATCAGGTTGGTAGCACCGGGTCCTGAAGTAGCCATCACAACGCCTGTTTCGCCTGATGTTCTTGCATATCCCTGAGCTGCATGTATGGCTCCCTGTTCATGTCTTACCAGGGTGTGCCTGATAGATTCTTCATGGTCCAGCAGGTTATCATAGACTGGCATAATGGCCCCGCCGGGATACCCAAATACTTGTTTGACACCTTCTTCCAAAAGAGAGAGCAGTACTGCCTGTGAACCTTTTACTTTCTTTCCTGCCCATTTGTTTTTCGTGATTGATTCTGATTTTGGTGCATCCATAATTAACTTATTTTAAAGGATTCTTACTGCTCCCTGATCTGCGGAGCTTACTACTTTCGAATATATCTGAAGGGCTTTTGACACTTTACGGGTTCTGTTTCGTGGTCTATATGCTTTATCCTGATGTTGATGTTCTTCTTCTATTCGTTTCTGCAGCTCTTCATTGCTCAATCGTGCCTGAATGGTTCTTCCGGGGATGTCGATCTCAATGGTATCACCGTCACGAAGGAGGGCGATCTCACCGCCGGCAGCAGCTTCGGGGGAAACATGACCGATGGAAAGACCTGAGGTGCCACCTGAAAACCTGCCATCGGTAATCAGTGCGCAATCCTTATCCAGCTTTTTGGATTTGATGTATGAGGTGGGATATAACATTTCCTGCATCCCGGGTCCGCCGGATGGTCCTTCATATAGGATCAGCACCACATCACCGGCTTCGATCTGATCATTAAGGATGGCATCACACGCCTCATCCTGGGAATGATAAACTCTTGCCCTACCTGAGAACCGAAGTACTGAGGAATCCACTCCTGCTGTCTTTACAATGCACCCTTTTCGGGCAATGTTGCCAAAGAGCACAGCCAGCCCGCCATCCTGTTCATAGGCATGTTCAATATCCCGGATGCAGCCATTCTCCCGGTCGACATCCAGTTTCTCATATCTATTCTGCTGGCTTGCGAGCTCGGTATTTAAAACATTCCCCGGGGCAGCGCTATATATGGATTGAGCGGTCTCTTCGGGTTCCCGTATGGATATATCATAGCTTTCCAGCACCTCGCCAAGCTTTCTGCCCTCAACCCTTATCACGTCAGGATCCAGCAAGCCTCCCCTGTTCAGCTCGTTCATGATGCCCATCACGCCTCCTGCCCTGTTCACGTCTTCAATATGATACCTGGAACTGGGAGCTACCTTGCAAAGCACTGGTATGTTCCGGGATAAATTGTCAATGTCCTTCATGGAGAATTCGACTTCCCCTTCCCTGGCGATGGCCAGAAGGTGAAGTACGGTATTGGTGGAGCCGCCCATGGCAATATCCAGCGACATGGCATTCATAAACGCCTTTCTTGTAGCTATGGTACGGGGCAGCACACTGCTGTCACCCTTAAAATAATAACTTTTGG
>CAYNPZ010000194.1:0-1684 GCA_964399175.1 uncultured Bacteroidales bacterium
CCTGTAAATTTCATTTGTTTTTGATTAACAGAAACTAAAATGATTATATTTGCACCTGAAATGTGGAATGATTTCAGATTCTGCATTTACCGTAACACTTAATAAAGAATCACGTACTAAAGTATGAACAATTAAAAATTAGGAAAAATGAGAAAAGCAGACCTAGTAAATGAAATCGCCAACAAAACAGGAGTTGAGAAGAAAACCATCGAGCAAGTCATTGAGAGTTTCATGGAATCCGTTAAGGATTCGCTTATAGGTGGTGAAAATGTCTATTTAAGAGGTTTTGGCAGCTTTATTGTAAAAAAGCGTGCTCAAAAGAAAGCAAGGAATATCTCGAAAAACACGGAGATCATTATTCCTGAACATTACATACCGGTTTTCAGGCCTTCGAAAAAAGTGGTTGATCGGGTGAAGGAAAATGTAAAATAACAGGGAGCCAGGTTTTAAGGCAAACTTTCTTGCCAGAGGACATCAAACGTATTCGTCCATTAACATATGCCGGAGATTGTGGATATAAGCCCATCTCCGGCCGTTTTAATTCCAAACAATGCAAATCTTACCCTTTAGTGCGGTTCTAAGACCCTTTTTAACCTAAGCATCATCTTTTTCGCAGCGATTCAAATACTTCCCGCGATACCCTGAAAATTGTCCCATGCCGCGTGCCTTCAGGGAAACTTACTTTCCTGGAAATGTCGGTCCAATCCTTCAGATCTTCGGAACTAACGGCTCCCATCTTACCCTTTCTGTATTTGTCGAAATAAACGACCCACTCATCATTGGTTTTAATAGCGGTTGGACCTTCGGCCCAGTAATCGCCCGTGATAGGTTCTGAGGCTTCGCCGTAAGGACCTTCAGCATGATCGCTCAAAGCATAGCGGATGTTTTTCTGGGGAGTGAAGGGTTTGTTGGTCTCATCTTTTAAAAACAGGATGTATTTGGAACCCGTTCGTTCGATGGTGCCGTCGATCACATTAAAGCCCTTGCTATAAAAGATTTTTGTCTTTGAAAAAGACTCGAAATCGGTTGTGGTGGTATAATATAAACGATGATTGTTGCCGGGGTTCGGTGGCCCCTGGTTGCTCTGGTTGTCGGTATCCGGGAACCGGCCGGGAATGGTTGTAGCCCAAACGATCAAAAATTGCTTTGTTTCTTTGTCATAAAACAATTCCGGGGCCCAGCAGTTTTTGGCTTTGGGTTCATGCTCCATCACGGGGATGTATTTTTGCTCTGACCAGTGAATCAGATCTTCCGACCAGGCATATCCGATTCCTTTTTCTTCCCAGCTCACGGTCCACACCATGTGGAATCTGCCTTCCGGACCTTTGATTATGCAGGGATCCCGCATGAGCTTGTCATTCCCCACCCGTGGAGTTAGGAATGATTTGCCTTCATTCAATGCTTTCCATTGATATCCGTCGTGGCTGTATGCCAGATGCAATCCGTCTTCACCATTGCCGGTGAAGTAAGAGAACATAAATACCTGGTTGTTCGCCTGGGCATAAGACGGTAAGGTAAAACCAAGAAGCATTAGTACCAGAAGTAATCTTTTCATAGATAAATTCTATTTTGAATTGCAATTGCCTACTACGATCTCCAAAGGTAATCCAAATAATTTAGCTTTTTCTTCGCTTTTGATTAGAAATCCTGCTTTCTCCAAAGCTTCTTTAACATATATCGGCCT
>CAYNPZ010000194.1:1784-7199 GCA_964399175.1 uncultured Bacteroidales bacterium
AGGTCGTTGTTTTGTGTGTTCATTTCAATATTCCCCAATTTATGGATGTTTATTTGGACCTTTGAATATTTAAACCTTTATTCAGATAAGACAGAAGCTTCCTGAACGGTCTGTCTGTATGAATATTCAAGGTTCATTAGTAAATTCTTTACAAGCCCACGCTCAAAGACAGACGATATGCATTGATCCATATCCAGTCGGATTTCTGATTGATCCAGTTGCCAATATAATGTAGTCCTACGTCCAGTTTTTTCATTGGTGTCACCCAGATGCCTGCATATTGCTGGTATTTCTCAATCTGGCTTCTGTCTGCATCGAGCCATAGATCGCCCGAAGTGAAAGGAGTAATTATAACATTATCCAGATGTATATCATAACTAACTCCCAGTTTTTCCCTCAATCGCAAATAATTGTGGCTATCCCGGAAATAACGGAAAACCATCCTGTTACGAAAAGTGAGTGTCCACTTGTTTGGTTCAATTTCTGCAGTGGTATTGATATAGGGTCTGTGTTCTGGAGTCCAGTCTTCACCTGAATATTTGAAGGCTTCCCTGAAAACTATAGTGGAAGAGAACCACCGGCTGAATTCATAGGTAACCGCAGCCTCGGAATAATGAAAATACATGTCTTGCATCAAGCGGTTCATATTGAATTGCTGCGATATGCGGAATTCTATTTTTTCCGTCAGGACTGTGCTTGCCGAATGCCTGGTCCAGAATTCCCACTTATCAGGAGTACCAGCCAGGCTGGAAAAAGAAAATACAGAAAAGATGATACCTAAAAAGAAAACCTTTTGCTTCATAAATTTTTTATTTTAATCCTATGGAATGTTGATTTACATAATGTTATACACCATTTCCCCTTCCTGCTCACGGATCCTCTATACCAGTGAAATACGGCTGGATAAATGAAATTTACCATGGTCTGTTTTATGAATTGCAAAGCACCCCGCCATCGATAACCAGCGAAGAACCGGTTATCCATGAAGCATCATCTGAAGCCAGGAAAAGTGTTGCTTTGGCAATATCTTCCGGTTGACCCAGACGTTTCAGAGGTATACTCTGCCTGGTTTCCTCGATGATGGTATCGGGATTGGGAAATGCTTTGGTGGACTCCTGCAACAAGGGTGTATCCACCTGGCCTGGATTTAAAAGATTGATGCGGACCTCGGGCCCATAGTCGAGGGCAATCTGCTTTGTAAGCTGGGTGAGGGCACCTTTGGAGGCACAATAGGCGGGGTGACCGGGGAAAACTTTTTGGCTTGCAATGGATCCGATGATGACAATGGAGCCTTTGCCTTTTTCCTGCATGACAGGTATTCCCAAACCGGTAAGATAATAAACCGCCGTCAGATTGGTCGCAATGGTTTTATCCCATGTTTCCGGATGAAGTTCGGTTAACTTGCCAAGCCCCATAACTCCGGCCGAGCAAACGAGTATATCAACAGTTCCATAATTGTCAAGACAGGATTGTACAAGTTTTTGATTGGTTTCATAGGAAGACACATCGCCTTTTACAAATAAGGCCTTTCCTCCCTGCTTCCTGATTTTTTCCTGTACGGCATTTCCCCGTTCCTCATTTCTTCCGGATACAATTACACTTGAACCTTCACGGGCAAATGTATAAGCAATGGCTTCACCCATTCCTCGGGTAGCACCTGTAATGATGGCAGTTTTTCCCTGTAATTTCATGCTATTTCCTCCGTTTTTAAGATTATTCTTCCAAAGATTTGAAATAAATATAATATGAACAAGTTTTAACCTGGAAATTTACCCTGGGTCATTTGTGAATGATTCGGGTGAGATTACGCTATACCGTTGAGCGAATTTTGAAAGAAAATCCAATGTTTCGGGGGGATATGGTCAGCGGGCAATCCGTTTGCTCATCCCTTTAAATATAAAGTAATGGATTACATACAACATATACCAATATATTCTTCCCCTAATGCCTCTGGGCCGGAAAGTAGCTGTTTGATATAGCTTATTGTCCTTGATTTGAAATTCAAGCCAAGCCTCGCCGGGAAGTTTCATTTCCGCATAAAGCAACAGCCGTTTGCTTTCTTTTGAAGCATAGAGTACGCGCCAGAAATCAAGCGTTTCACCTGCTTTAATAAAGTCCTGGTTTTTTCTGCCTCTCCGCAGGCCCACACCGCCGGCTGCTTTATCTAATAAACCCCGGATCTCCCAAAGCCAGTTTGCATAGTACCATCCTGTATTTCCGCCGATGGACCAGATTCTGTCCAGGGTTTTATTTTCATCATCTGTTTCCCGAACTTGTTTATCTTTAAAGCATCCGTAGGTTGGTACTTTAAGCACCCTTTGCATGCCGGGTTCAAGCGTATTACGTGACAAGGCATCGGTCCAGCTTGACAACACCTCCTGCTGTTCAATTTTATCAAAAGCCATCCGGACAGATTCTTCGTAGGTTAATAAGCGGAAATTGAACCATTCAGCCATGCGGTTTTCCTGGCAAACCACTTCCACCTTCATGCTGTTTACCAGATTGATGGCCAGCTTATATGAAATTGATGTAACGAAGTATAGCCAATAGGAGGATAATCTTGGCGTCATTACAGGCAGCGTGATGATGTATCGTTTCAATCCCCTTACTTTAGCCAGCTTCAGCAGCATTTCCTTATAGGTTAGTATTTCAGGACCACCAATGTCAAAGCTGTCATCGAAGGTTTTCTCATATAAGAGTACACCTTTCAGATACTGGATAACATTGCTGATGGCAATGGGCTGGATTTTGGTGTTCAGCCATTTTGGTGTAATCATTACCGGTAGCTTTTCCACCAGATCCCTTATGATTTCAAAGGAAGAGCTGCCCGAGCCTACAATGATGCCGGCTCTGAGGGTGGTCAGATGATAACTGCCCGATGCAAGTATTTTTTCAACACTTTTCCTGGATTCCAAATGGGTGGACAGTTTTTTTTCATTAACGATGCCGCTCAGATATATCACCTGTTTTACATGTGTTTCATCCATGCGTTTTTTGAAATGCTCCGCTGACGTTCTTTCTAGTTTGTTGAAATTGTTGACGGAGGCGGACATGGAATGGATGAAATAGTAAGCAACTTCTATGTCAGAAGGTATGTGTTTAAGGGTTTCATAATCCAGGAAATCAGCTTCAATCACGTGAAGCATTGAGGAGGAGTATTCTTCCTGGTCAAACCTGCTCTTATCACGGACCAAACAGAGTACTTCGTGACCTTCTTCAAGCAAAACAGGTAGCAGCCGTTTCCCGATGTAACCCGTTACCCCGGTTAGCAGAATTTTCATAAATCAGACTTTTAAAGTAGACATACCGCCATCCACATGGATTACCTGACCCGTTATCCAGCTTGAATTTTCTGAGAGTAAAAATTCTGCTGCAGCTGCAATGTCTTTGGAATTGCCTATGCGTTTTAACGGATGCCGATTTGCATTGGCTTCAATTTTTTCCTCATTGCCTAGCAATCGGGATGCGAGGGGTGTGTTGGTCAGGGAAGGAGCAATGCAGTTTACCCTTATCTTCGGTGCCAGTTCTGCTGCCAAAGACCTGGTCAGACCTTCAATGGCTCCTTTGGAGGTTGCAATCTGGGTATGAAAATTGAAGCCGGTTTGTACTGCTACTGTGGAAAATAAAACGACAGATCCTCCGTCTCCGGCTTTTAATCTGGGCAACAGAGCTTGTATTACCTTAACGGCACCCCCGACCTGTAAGTTGAAGTCACCGGTGAATTGTTCCGGTTTTAACCTATGAAAAGGTTTCAGATTGAGACTACCGGGGCAATATACCAAGCCGTCCAGTTTTTCCGGGAGATAATCAAAATTCGGATCTTCATCCAATACATTCAGATAGTGGTAATCTATTTCGGAAGATGCTTCTGCTTCAGGGTTCTTGTAATACGTGCCAAATATCTTATGCCCGGCATCAGTCCCCAACTGTGCCAGTTTTTGTCCTATTCCGGAGGAAGCTCCAATTATTAGAAATGTTTTCATATAATGATAAACAAGGTGATCGTATAAATGTTTAAAAATTTGTTTAAATCAAGTGAACATTTTATTATACGGATGGTTTTTACAATAAAACGATGAGAACATTATTGATTTTGGGGTTGATTTTAACAGCCCAGCTCGCTAACGGACAAAATGATCTGCTTGAACAATACCAATGGGAAAACAGATTGATTCTGCTTTTCGGGTCTATATCAGAATCGGCGGTTGAAAAGCAAATTACAGAACTGGAAAAGGATACTGAAGGGATCACTGACCGGGACTTACTTATTTTTCATATTGACGGGGACGAAGTAAGATTTATTGGAAAATCTGCCAATCCTGCATTATCTGCCGACAAGCTAAGAAACCGTTATAATATAAGAGGGCAGGAATTCCGCTACATTTTAATTGGTAAGGACGGTGGAGTGAAACTAGATAAAAAGGAGTTTGTTCCGAATAAGAGTTTGTTTTCTGTGATTGATGCCATGCCGATGCGGCAGCGGGAAATGCGGGAAGGAAAATAAAAATTGAAGTTTTTGTTTTTGATCAACAATGTATTGTAAAGATTTGTTAACTTTGTAAGTAACTAAAACTTTACATATTATGAATAAAGAAGAGGATCAGAAGCTCCGTGATCAGCTTGTTACGATGATCAGACAGGGCAATGCTTTCAGACCGCTTCCACAGCTGCTTGATTCCATACCTTATGAGATTACAGGAAAACATATTGAAGGATATGACCATACCGTCTGGGAACTAACCGAACATCTGCGCATTGCCCTGCACGACCTGGTAGAATATTCAAAGGATTCTCATTACCAATCTCCTCCCTGGCCCGAAGGTTTCTGGCCGGGAACTCCGGCACCCCCTTCAAGGGAAGCGTGGAAGGAATCAGTAAAACGCATCAATGAATTGATTGAAGAGATGGTTGAAATGGTGGGGGATCCTTCCAATGATCTGTTTGAACCTTTTTCCGCCAATCCTGACCATCATTTGCTGCGGCAGGCCACGATCGTGGCCGAGCATAATGCATGGCACGGCGGACAGATTGCCATAGTCAGCAAGGCGGCGGGCAGGTGATAAGCTTCTGTAACCCGACTAGGGTTTGGTTATTTTTTAGGGATGAATTTGAATGATTGGTTGATTGGATGGCTGCCCGCCGGCAGGCGGGATTGGATGATTGGTCACCTGCTATCAGGGAGATTTGATTGGTTGACTTTCCTCCGACAGTCAGATCTGTCTGCGGCCAGGTTGGCCTGATTTCCGGCGGGAGGAATTGGCTTATTGAATGAAGGGGATAATATCGGTGATCCTATTGGATGGTGCTGGCCGACCAGCTTTCAATACGCTTTTCTTTATCGCGGTGAATCTGGACCAGCCCCTCTATAACGATCCCTTCAACCTCGCCGTGATAGGTGTAGCGGTTGCCGTTTTT
>CAYNPZ010000195.1:0-761 GCA_964399175.1 uncultured Bacteroidales bacterium
CAAATATATGACATGATGGGCAACCATGATGCTTACCCTCCGTCGGGATTTAATTATTTTGCTAAAAGATACTTTGATCCATTAGGTAGATATCAAAGAACTTCGTTAGTAGATAACAGCCAAAGACCTTATGGGGTTTTTGGAGATTATGACAAACCCGGGCATAAGCTCTCCGGACGAGCAGGACTCCAAGCTTTTGAGACCGCCGGTGGAGAAACCGACCAATGGCCTGAGCTAACCCGGCTGGGACTTAATCCATGGCAGCCCAAAAAACTCTATTTCAAATCCAGTGAATCTTACCCGGCTACACTAGATCTGACTTCCATTGGAAAAAAGCCACTTAAGGGTACCGATATGCGTTGTATTGAATTCGGAGAATATGTAATCCGGAATTTCCAGAGTCAGGGCGTTTATCATGTACGACACGGACAGTTGTCGCTTGTAAAATCACTTGTGCCGGTGCCGGATCAGGAAAGCTCAGTTTTTGACGGATTGGAGTAGTTATCGGAGATAGGAATAATTCATGCTATCACCCTATAAAATCTTGTTTTTTTAGCAAAGTTTTGTTAAGATTTAAATTCTATGATGGAGATTACCGTTCTTTTGGACGACCATAAAAATCATTTGGCTGACAAATCTTTTACGAGTTCCGTCTTGGCGCCGAAGAGATTTTCTAAAGACTTTAGATTATTATTCGCGCCACATGGAGGAACGGGGGAAGAATTCGAGAAATTAGATTTGTCCCAAATGATTTTCAGGTC
>CAYNPZ010000195.1:771-7174 GCA_964399175.1 uncultured Bacteroidales bacterium
GCAAAAAAGTAAGAAATAAAGCTAAGTTACTCGGCTCTAAGCCTTGGAGCTATCCTTAGATTAAGAAAAAATTTGTTTGCAGCTAAAGCTGCGGTAAGAATTATTCGGGTTATATTAAATTAATAAATTCTATGTAAATTTGAAAAAACTAAAGCACTCTTGTTATTGCTATGCATATTCTGAAAAATGGCATGCTTTGCTTTGCATGTTTCACCCTGATTCATTTTATTGCCTTTTCAGTTCAGCATTATCCGAAGGTTGATGAATCTGAAATTTCAAAAAGTGTATTTGCGGATACGAAAGGAGGTGCGGGAGGAAAGATTATCAGGGTTACCAACTTAAAGGCCAATGGTGAAGGATCGCTTCGACATGCTTTAAAAATGAAAGGTCCCCGAATTATTGTATTTGAAGTTGGTGGCGTTATTGACCTGGAGAAAAACGGAATGGCCATACATGAACCTCATGTTACCATAGCCTGACAAACAGCACCTTCACCAGGTATCACCCTTATCCGTAAGGGAATTTCTATATGTACTCATGATGTGATCATAAAACATTTGATGGTTAGACCCGGTGATGCCGGAGAACCCAAAAAAAGCGGCTGGGAAACCGATGGGATATCTACATCAGGAGGTGATGCCTACAACATTCTGATTGACCATTGTTCGGTTACCTGGACTACGGATGAAAATTTGAGTGTTTCAGGATCCAGATTAAAAGGACCTGATAGCACATCTCACAGGGTAACAGTTTCAAATTGCCTTGTTGCTGAAGGTTTAAGTCATTCAACCCACCGCAGCGGTGAGCATTCCAAAGGAAGCCTGATTCATGACAATTGCCGGAATATTGTGATTAATCGTAATCTATATGCCCACAATATGCGCAGAAGTCCTTATTATAAAACAGCCGCAACAGGAATCATTGCCAATAACCTTATTTATAATCCGGGGAAAGGAGCTATCCATAGTTATTGGGTAGAGCATGAATGGGAGGGTCATCCCGAACCTCCCTTTGCAAAAATATCCATTGTGGGCAATGTAATGGTTCCCGGACCAGATACACGTGCTGAATCCTTTATATCGGCAAATCATGCGGAATTATACATAAAGGATAATCAAATAAAAGGCAATGTAATAAATATGCAAATGACATCCGGATCTTTCAGGGAGGTTGACAATCCTACGGTTTGGTGTGATGAAATGAGTGTATTGAATAGCGATAAAGTGTTTGCGTATGTATTATCCAATGCAGGAGCAAGACCGGCTAAAAGGGATTCCGTCGACCAGCGGATAATAAATGGTGTCAGAAAAAGAGAAGGCAGTATTATCGACAGTCAGGAAGAGGTGGGAGGCTATCCCGACCCGGAACCGGTTCACAGGAAATTGACCATTCCGGATAAAAATGTACAGGAATGGCTGCATAAAATGGCTGAGGAGGTAGAAAGATGAACGCATTTTTATAGTACAGGAAATTAATTTGAATACGTGAGGGAAACCGTAGGGAACCATTACCGGATGGATTGAGGTTAAGGAGTTTATTCCACTGGACACTTCACGGGATGGTTTTCCCGGTGGCTATCCCAATGATGCCGGAGTGAACATCCAGCATGATGCCTTCTTTGGTGAATTTCAACCAGAAACCCGGGCATTGTTTGATCTTGCCGAACGTGAACGGCCCGACCTGATTCTTAATATGCATACCGGTGCTACTTATATGTTCATGATACGTCCCTTTGGAGAAGATGTGCTTTCCCCGGTCTTTGATTCACTGTATCGATATGTTCATAGAAGACTCGCCCTGGAAGGGCTGCAGTATACTGACAAACCGGAAGTCGAAGCCGATCCTGACCATGCTCCGAATGGTATCTTTAACTTTGACGGAGCGTTGAATGTACATTGCGGTGCTCTGAGTGTTGTGGTGGAATCTCCCAGTCACGGATACTCAGGAAAAATCAATAGAGTGAAATGGCCTTGCACACGCCTGATATGCTTCTCGATGCCCAACTCATCTGTCATCAGCAAGCAATGAAGTTTTTGGCAGAATCAGGCGGAAGGGCCAAATGGACTCCCGGAAGAGATTAATCCATATATTCAGTAGTGTAAATATTTGTAATCAACGGTATAATCATTAACTTTACAAAAAAAGAATCAATAAGCCTATGATAAGATGAGGGGTGCTAATCCGGGTTTTTATTGTTTTAATTTTCGCAGTTATTTCTGATTATTATATCTTAGTTTAATGTATTTATAATATTCCATATGAACCGTAGGGATTTTCTGAAATATGCCACAGCTACTTCAGCAGCTTTTCATTCGATTCTCCATTCTTTTTCTGCTGAAGCATCTCAAAATGTCGGAAGCAGAGGCCCTTTCCTGCTTGATTACAGCCGTCTCCGCACATATGTAAATCAATTCAACAGTCAGGATGGAGAGATTTATGATCATTCCATTCCAAATAAGGAAGCCCTGGCGTTCCTTAAAGGGAACATTCCGCTTTTTGAGTGCCCGGACAAAAACATTGAGCGTACATACTATTTTCGGTGGTGGACTTATCGCAAACATATCAAGAAGACGCCTGATGGATTTGTCATTACTGAGTTTCAGCCTGAAGTTCCCTGGTCCGGTAAATACAACACCATTGCCTGTGCTGCTGGGCATCATATTCATGAAGGAAGATGGCTCCATGACCAGCGAATTATGGATGATTATATCCATTTCTGGTGCTCAGGCAAAGGCGAACAATATAGCTATAGTACCTGGCTTGCAAATTCCGTTTATACCCGCTACCTTGTAACTAGTGATTGTTCATTCACAACTAGTCTTTTAAATGAATTGGCAGAAAATTTTAATGGATGGGAAAAAAGACGTCTTGGATCGAACGGACTGTTCTGGCAGAATGCCGGAGCTGATGGTATGGAACACGGTATTGGGGGTGATGGCTATCGGCCTACTATTAACTCCTATATGTTTGGAGAAGCCCAAGCCATAACGCTTATTGCTGAAATGGCGGGCAATGAAAAACTGGCCAGGGAATATGAAAGGAGAACCAAGAAGTTGCGGAAACTGATTCATGAGCAGCTGTGGGATCCGGAGGCTAAATTTTTTAAGGTTATTCCGCGAGACGAAGATTCACTGGTAGATGTTCGTGAACTGATTGGTTACTGTCCATGGTATTTTAACCTACCTTACCAGGGTAAAGGATACGAGCAGGCCTGGCCGGCATTAATGGATCCGAATGCATTCTACGCACCTTATGGCCTTACCACTGCCGAGCAGAGCCATCCTGAATTCGATATTCCTTATGATGACACAGGGTGCGCGTGGGGAGGACCTAGCTGGCCGTATTCCACTAGTTTTACGCTCACAGCTCTAGCGAACTTATTGAACAATTACGATCAGAATGTGATGACCCGGAGGGATTATTTCAGGCAGTTGGTGATCTACGCGCGGTCTCATCAGCAGCAGCTCGAGGACGGCCGGATTGTTCCGATTATCGAAGAAGAGTTTAATCCATACACCGGTGATTCGGTCATTCGTACAGTACAAAAAGAAGGGATCGCATACCAGAGTTTTGACAAAATGAAAGGTAAGGATTACAATCACTCCACTTTTTGTGATCTTATTATTACTGGTCTTGTGGGGCTACCTCCACGCAGAGACAATGTTGTGGAGGTTAATCCCTTGTTACCGGAAGGAACCTGGCGTTATTTCTGTTTAGATAACATTTCTTATCACGGCCACATCCTGACCATTCTCTGGGACACTACAGGTGAACATTACAGTCGGGGTAAAGGACTTCGCGTTTATGCTGATGGCAAAGAGATAGGGGTTTCATCGCGGCTTGCAAAAATTACTGCACGTTTACCGAAAGATCCTTCCTGATAAACTTTTAACAGTTGTTAAGCCCTTTTCATCTTAAAAATAGCTTTTAAACGGAAGTCTAACTTAAAACTTTAAATATTATGAAATTTCAAGAAAAAACATTTGTTTTTTTTATACTGATTTCCATCATTTTTTATGGAAAATGTACTTCTCCGAATCAGAAAGAAAAGCAACGGGGAAAAGAAGTTTTGATTAATTCTGAAGTTGATCTTGTAAAACATCCTCCTGATAACCAAAGAAATGCTAATTATCCTAATAACATTGCTCCTTTATCACCTCAACCTATGACGGCACTTCCAATGGGTTCAATTAAGCCCCTTGGCTGGCTTAAGAAGAAGCTTCAACTGGCAGCTCAAGGTTATCCAGGAAAGCTTGAAGAGATAAGTTTATTTTTAAGAGAAAATAACAATGCCTGGCTAAGTCCGGAAGGTAAAGGAATCCATGGCTGGGAGGAAGTACCGTATTGGTTACGGGGGTATTTACCTCTGGCATATTTGGTGGATGATCAGGAGATGATCGAAAATGCGCATGAATGGATTGAACCGATTCTTCTATCAGATCAGGAAAATGGCTGGTTCGGCCCGGGTAACAATCTGGAGTATCATGATGGTTCTCCTAGTCTGATGCCTAATCTGTTTATTCAATATGCTCTGGAAGATTATTATGAGAAAACCGGAGATAATCGCGTTATAGACCTTATGCTGAATTACTGCCGATTCCTGAAGGATTTGCCTGAAGAAAAAATATTTCTTGGAGGCTGGGCAAAAACACGCGGAGTAGAAAAATTGCATCACATTTATTGGCTTTATAATCGAACAGAGAAGAGCTGGTTACTTGATTTAGCCGAAAAGATACAACAACAAGGTACGTCTTGGTTAACTGGAAAACTGGAAAGTGATCATAGTGTAAATATAGCAGAAGGCATGCGTGAGCCGGCTACTTTCTGGCAGCAATCTCATCAACCGGAACATTTAGAAGCAACATACAGTATCTACAACAAATTGTATGACAAATATGAGGACCGGGAAAAAGCTATATAGGGGATAATGATCTGGGTAGTATGGGAAATGATAGAGGTCCAGTGGAGGCAAGGCGTGCACTGGAATCATGTGCAATGGTTGAAAATATGTTTTCCGCAACAAGACTTATGGCGATAACCGGAGATCCAATGTGGGTAGATCATGCCGAGGAGATGGCATTCAATTGTTTTGCAGCAGCTACTTCGTGGGATATGAAGACACTCAGATATCATACCTCTCCGAATATGCCTGTTTCCGATAATACCCTTAAAACTCCCATTTTTGACTTCGGTGATGGCTGGAATGGTCTTTCAGGAACCTGGATGAATCCACATGCCCATAGGTGCCGTCAGCATAATACGGGGATGGGATGGCCCGACTATGTAAAACACCTGTGGTATGCTACTTCCGATAATGGGCTGGCTACGGGTTTATATGGTCCGGGAGAAGTGACCGCCAAAGTCGCCAATAAAAAGGAAGTGAAGATTACCGAGAAGACTCATTACCCCTTTCGGGATAAAATCACCCTCACTGTGACGACTAGCGATACAGTAAAATTTCCCCTTTATCTCCGGATACCTGAATGGTGTGAGAATCCAGAGGTGACAGTGAATGAGACTGATTTGAAAACAGGGCCAAAAACGGGTAATTATATACGAATAGGCCGTACGTGGCACAATAAAGATAGAATTGTATTGCATTTACCTATGGAACTTCGTATCAAAAGGTGGAGCTCTATGGGCAATTCTGTCTCAGTACTCCGCGGTCCATTAACCTATTCTTTAAAGATCAAGCCTCGTCGGGAGAAAACCACTACATATGACTGGTCTGATCAAGCCATTGACTTCGCCGAAAAGCACAATGTGCCTGTGGATCGGTTTGCCGGCACCAAAGAATGGCCTGCTTATAACCTTTATCCTAAAAATCCATGGAATTACGCCCTGGTTTTGAATAAAGACAATCCAACTGAAAACTTCGAAGTGAAATTAAAAGAATGGCCCGTAACCAATACTCCGTTTAAACTTGAAGATGTTCCTTTCGTGATAAAGGCTAAGGGCAAACGTATACCTGGCTGGGGACTGGAAGAGCATCATCTGACTGAGGAATTGCCCCAAAGTCCGGTTCAAACAAATCAAAAAAGCGAGCGGATCACATTGGTACCTATGGGAGCAGCACGGCTAAGAATTAGCGCTTTTCCTGTAGCAAAATAAAAGATTGAGGCCTAAATGAATATCTAAATTTAAAAACTCATTTATTATGAAATACCAGAAAATCTTACTTCAACTAAAACTATTATCGATCAGTACAATTATTTCTTTTACATGTATAAACCATATTGATGCACAGCAAATCGGTGAAAAACCAAAACCTGAATTTAATAATGGCAAAAAAGGTTCATCTGTTTATAAAGCTTCAAATGTTTATCCTTATGCACAGGTTCGGCCAGTTGCAAGGAAGCAGGTTGAAATTACCGAAGGATTTTGGAATACCATTCGCAACCGC
>CAYNPZ010000196.1:0-7151 GCA_964399175.1 uncultured Bacteroidales bacterium
GGTATTTGAAGATGCCGATCTGGGCTTTCGGGCTGCACGAAGGGCCGGAATGCAACTGATCGATGTCAGGCCATACTATGTGGATGGATTTGAAAAGGAAGCTTTGAAAGGGGAATCGAAAGGTCATTGAATTAATGCTTACCCTCAAACATTCAAACTTTATCAATCAAACATTCATTCATTCTCCAGGCTTATCCCTCACCCGGTTCAACAACATCTATGCCTTCAGCCTGAAGCTGTTCCATCACATAGTTGGTGTATTTTTCATCTTTAAATGCAAACCAATCATCCCTGTATTTTGAGGTTTCTACCAGATGTTGAAATTTATCAAAAGGCTTGGTCTTGTAAAGGGCATCAAGCAGTTTGCCCTGAAATTCCCTGTCTACCTTATAAAGGAATTCCTCCATTATCTCAAAAAGCTCCCATGGCTCCATACGGGTGAAGATCATATAATTTTCCCAGTGATTAGTGATTTTTCTTAATTCATCAGTATTGAATTCGCCGTCAGTTGAGAATTCATCGATATCCGGCAATGACTTGTATTCTCCGGTGTCTTTATTCAAATAAACGTTGTTTCCATTTTCCAGTCTTTTGGCTATATCCAGGATTTGTTTTTTGTTGATTTTCATTTTATTGCTTATTTATATCCATATCAATGCGAATTCCGAGAACAAGATAATAAAATTTCCTGAACCGATCAATTTCGCTTTCACAAAAAATATTTTCCGCTGCTCTTTTTGGCGAAAGTGAAAATTTCCTTATGTTTGTGACACGAATTTATAAATGGTGTTACTAAAATAGCTGATCTATGACAGGAAGTAAAACCAATTGGCTTTTGTTTTTTTTTCTTTTGCCTCAGCTTGTTGTTTCCCAGATTACAATTGAAGGGAAAGTAAGTGATGATGAAACGAATGAACCCTTGGCCGGTGCCAATGTTTTGGTAGAGGGGACAAGGGATGCCGCCACTACCAATGCAGAGGGTTATTTTAAATTGGTGGTACGGGAAGAAGCTGAAAAAGTAAGCGTATCGTTCGTGGGCTATCATACCAAAACCGTTAGTGTCCCTGATACTTCTGATTATCTGGATATCCGGCTTGTTCCCCGGGAACATGACATACAGGAAGTGGTTATCCGGGGAGATATACGACAATCTGTTGAACGCATTTTTCATGAATCGCGGTTGCATTTCACAGGGCTGGAAAGCGAAGCATCCGCCTCAAATTCCAGTGTTTTTAGCAAATTGGTGGAAATTCCCGGAGTGTACATCGAATCCCAGGATGTTTCAGGTCTGAGTGAAAAGTCTGTTAGAATCCGGGGGATCAAAAGCTATTTTAGCGGAATGACCGTGGAAGGCATTCCCAATTACGGCATTATGCCCATTGGCCCGCGTGATTATCTTTATGATATGGAGAACATCGGATCGGTTTCCGTTTATAAGGGGGTCATTCCTTCAGGGGTATTTTCTGCTACCGGAAATAAGGGAGGCGTCATCAGATTGGATTTTAAAAGACCCGAAGAAGGGTTTGGGGTCACTGCCAGACAATCGGTGGGATCCGACTACTATACAAGAAGTTTCATCCGTGTTGATGCAGGCACATTACCTACCGGAACAAAGTTGTTTGGATCCTATTCTTATACAAAAGCTGATAAATGGAAAGGGGCTGGGAATATTGGCCCAAGGCATAATTTTACCCTTGGAGTGACGCAGGATTGGGGAGAACATCTGAGTGCGGAATTGTTTTTTATACATAACCGGTTGAAGCGACACGATTTCAGGGAGCTATCCTATAATCAGGCTGAGAATATCTCTGAAAATTACCGGTTCCATTTTCTTCGGGAACTTTCTGATCGGGCTGTAGATAAAGCTTATTACTATGATAACAACAAGGGCAATTTTATCAATTCCGCACTTTATACCAGTCTGAAGTACAATGTTTCTGATGATCTGGTATTTTCCCTGAAACCTTATCTTTCTTTAGAAGATGCCGATTTTTGGCATAAACAGATCACCGGCCCGCCCCAAAACCGGAATTATATGCTTTTCAACCGTTTACGAAATGACAAAAAAGCAGGTCTTATTGCAGAAGGTACAGGGAAGTTCAATGATATAAGACTATCTGCCGGATACTGGGGTGAACTCAATGATCTGTCGGCAAAAGTGCATGTTTATAAACTGAGGACCGATGCTGAACGTCTCGATCTGGGGGTTAATCCCGAAACCATAAACACCACCCCCGGTACGATTCATAATCCCTATTTGAAGGTTTCCGGTTCGCCGGGCAATTTCGACTGGCATGCCGGCTTGAAATATTTCTACTATTCGGGAGCAAATACTAAAAATTATTCAGTAAAGGACGGTACCCGTGAAAGGCTTCCTACGCTGGATTTGAAAAATATAGGATATCATGCATGGCTTCCTACATTGGGATTTGGATATTCGTTCAACAATCGTTTTCAGCTCTCACTGGCTTATGGCGAAAATTATATGCGACCTTACATGTATGGCCCGATGCGGAGCCTTTATCTGAGAAACAAGAGCGCATTCCTTGAAAATGATCTAACATACCGGAAAATACTTGAAAATTGGGAGATGGAGACTTCGGATCAGTTCAGTATCAAGGCCGGTTGGAAGGAAGAACAATTCAGTCTGGAGCTGAGTCCATTTTACACGTTGCATCACAATGTGCTGACTCCCGTATTGGATCCTCAGGTAGGGATGCAATATTATCAGAATGTGGGGGAGGTTAAAGCACATGGCTTAGAAGTTCAGGGAGATATTGAGGCTGCTGAAAACCTTTCCCTTTTCTTAAATGCTTCCTATACAAACATGTATTATGATCAAAATCTGCGGACCGGAAGTGATGGGCAGCAATCTGCAGAGATTAAGGGCAATCAAACGCCATCTGTTCCGCTGTTTTCGGGTATTGGAGGCATGCGGTATGTCTGGAAGGACTTTTCTTTCTCCGGCCGGTTGCGACATATTGGAAAGCGTTACGGAGATGCTACCAATCAGGAGGAACTGCCTGCTTATAATCTAATCAACCTGAAAGTAGGTTATGATCCGAAGGTTTCATGGACAGAGAAACTGGAGCTTGGACTGGAGGTGAAAAATCTGCTGAATATTCGTTATGTGGGAAGGATTGATGTAATGGATTTCCAAAATCAGGGTAATGCCAGTTATTATGCCGGAATGCCCAGGGCATTTGTTTTAACGGTCTCGTCCAGGCTTTAGTGGATATCAACTGATGGTTTGCTCCCAAACCTTTTTGAAGATAAAAGAGAGGGTGCCCTGATATTTCAGAACACCCTCTTCGGACTGATCAGGAGAAGGAAAATTTATTCAGAAGAAGGTAAAAGCACCTTGTCGATAACATGAACGACGCCATTGGTACCTTGTATGTCAACTGCCGTAACAGTTGCATCGGTATTAATGGTTACGTTCTCATCACCAACATCCACTTGAATATCTCCATTCAGTGTTTCCACACTGCCTGAAGAAAGATCATCGGAACGTACGTTACCACTGACAACATGATATTTCAATATGGGAATCAAATCTTCCTTGGTCAGATCGTCCAGACTTGAAGCACCAAGGTCAGATAGCAATTCATCAAAAGCCTCGTTTGTAGGAGCAAAAATGGTAAATGGTCCATCTCCGCTTAAGGTCCCATCAAGTTCTGCCTTAACTACAGCATCAACCAGGGTACTGAAGTTGGAGTTGTTGATGGCAATATCCACAACTGTTGGCGGAAGCAATACTTTGTCAACAACGTGTATTACTCCGTTGTATGCTTCTATGTCCGCTGCAGTTACTGAAGTACTGCCATTCAGTGTTACTCCATCGTCTGTATTCACCAGCAAGGTAGTATTGGTAGAATTCGGGCCGGGACTTAAGGTACTGACATAACCGTTTGATAAATCACCGGACATTACCTTACCGCTTACCACATGATAAAGAAGTATAGATTCAAGCTGTTCTGCAGTTAGATCGTCAAGGCCACTTGCACCCCAATTGGCCAGTAAGTCACCAAAAGCATCGTTGGTTGGTGCGAATACTGTAAATGGTCCTTCCCCTTCCAGAGCAGAAGCCAGATCAGCTTTACTCAAAGCAGCAACCAGGGATGAGAATTGTTCATCACCTGATGCTGTTTCCACGATGTTTTTGGGAGCATCATCCGGAAGCAGCACCTTGTCGATCACATGAATCACACCATTGGTTCCCTGAATGTCTGCAGTCGTGACAGATGATTTGCCGTTGATCATTACTGAAGAGCTCACATCAACGGCTATATCATTGCCATTGAGTGTGGTAACCCTGCCAGAGCTCAAATCGGAGGACAAAACATTGCCGCTGACTACGTGATACTTTAGAATAGGCATTAAATCTTCCGCCGTTAAATCATCCAGGCTTGAAGCACTCAGACTTGAGAGTAGATCTTCAAAAGCTGCATTCGTCGGTGCAAAAACTGTGAATTTACCTTCTCCGCTAAGGGTGTCAGCCAAACCCGCCTTCAATACAGCGTCAACAAGGGTGCTGAAGTTGTTGTTGTTAATGGCCATGTCAACCACTGTAGGCGGCATAAGCACCTCGTCGATCTCATGGATCACTCCATTGTCTGCTTCAATGTCAGCTGATGTAACGGATGATGAGCTGTTAAGCATAACTCCGTCATCGGTGTTAACCAGAAGAGAGGCTTGGGTGTCATCGGCTCCCGGGCTTAAAGTTGGAACATACCCATTGGATAGATCAGATGACATTACCTCTCCGCTAACAACGTGATAGAGCAGGATGGGTTCCAGCTGATCCGCGGAGAGATCGTCCAGTGATCCCACTCCGAGGTCTTCTAAAAGACTTTCAAAGGCCGCATTTGTGGGTGCAAATACCGTAAACGGGCCATCCCCTTTAAGGGTAGAGGCTAAATCTGCTTTTTCGAGGGCTTCTACCAGAATTGAATAAGAGTCTTCGGAAGATGCTACATCAACAATAGTCTCTTCTTCCGTCTCCATGACCTCATCCTTTTCTTCTTCCTCTTCACAGGAAGTGAACCCTATCATGGCTACCAGTCCAATAACCATGAATAATCTGAGGTTTTTCTTTAATTTTTCCATAATCGTTAAGATTTAAAATTTAAAATTAATTCAGATGTTAAACACCTAACATGTTTTTTTGTTTAAAAATTATTTTATGATTTTTAACAAAATAATATATTCTAAATAGTGTTCTAATAATATATTATGTAAATATTAATAAAATAAGTTGTTCTATATTTATATTTTTGTTATAATATAAATAGTGATTTTTTAAACAAAATAAAAGGAATATTTTTCATGGAATATATTTCTCTGTAAAACAAATCATTTGAACATTATGGTCCTTTTTGTATTATTCTGTTTCTGATGTTATTTGACTGAATTGTAGACATCGGTTGGATGGTTCTCTTTTTGGAGAAGAAAAATATTGCATCTTTATCCCGGAATTTTGACGTTATGGAGAGCTTTCAGGAAATTTTCAGGTGGGCAGATGGAGCATTTAGTGATTTATATGTTCATTTGCTTTTTGGAACGCTGAGAAGCGGTATCCGGTATGATAGGGTGTAGGTTATATAGATGGAAGTGTTTGAGCCAGCGTCTCCGTAACCTGGAATCAGCCAGGGTTTCATGTCTCGGTTTTTCTGCTTGTAAAGCATTAATTGCCCCCGTATCGACCAGCCCATAAAAAAGTTTTTAAAAACTTCTGTTTTGATTCCTGCAACAACTTCTGCCCAAAATGAATTAATCCTGTGTGAGGGGATGCTCCCTGTGTAATCTCCCCAATACTCGTTTGATATGACGATATTTTCTGCCTGATGACTGAGCGTGGCCCCACCCAAACGAAAACCTGCATAAAGCATATCGTAACGACTTAGCGGCTGGGGTTCCAGGAAGTTGCGGTCGAATCCGATTTTTCCATAATATCCGTTGGAAAGATAATGATGGGTTACTTCCTTCCGGTCTGTTTCCAACCTGCCTGCCTCGGCAACGACATAATATTTAGGATTGATCTCAAAATCCCCGGTTATACCTATATTTTGCCTCGACGGTACAAAATATTGCCAGGCAAACCCCGATACATCCACTCCGATACGGGGGCCTTTGATTCTTTTCTCCTGGGTTCTGGCTTCGGGAGTACTAGTTACCAGTAGTATCAGGAGGAGGAAAATATATTTTAAAATGTTCTTCATTCTCGTTTTGCGTAATTCTTTTATTGGTGACTTTTATTGAATCGATAAGATGGTGTGAAGCAGTTGCCTCTTTTATGAGAAAATCCGTTATAAAACCGCAGGATTGGGAAATCAGATTCAGTTCCCGGCTATATTTGATCTTTACCGTGTCATTGATTGGGCCTATAACAAGAATGAAGTGGCTGGAATCTTTGTTAGGATCAAGGGGAAGTCTGACATTTCTGCGATTGGCTGATGAGTCATAAAGCAATGAATCGGGCCTGAGCTCGCCATATACGGATAAGGTTTTAATTGCTGCTTCGGTTTCAGCATCATCTTCAAAGGTATAAAAACCAAATCCGGCATCATTCCGAAGGGACTGGTCGCATTCCTGCTCTTCGCATGAGAAGAATGAGACTGCCATGGTTACTGCAAATACAAAAGGTAAAAATTTTTTCATTGTCCGGAACTTTCCCGGTTTGTTGAATTTCAAGATGCCAGTCAAAAGTAAAGAATTATGGGGGTAATACAATATTTTGAAATTAAGTTTTTGTGTTTTGCCGCACGTTCAGGGAAAGTAAAAAAAGGAAAAAAGGGGGTTTTCAGACTTTAACTTTTATCTCCGAAGCCAGGGCAAACGATTTATCGTCAATGGCCCTCTGAGTGGCCAGTATGCCGTCAAGATGGTCATATTCATGCTGCAGGAGTTCAGACAGATCGTCTTCCAGGTCCCAGGTCTGCTCGTTCCAGTTTTCGTCCAGATATCTTATGCTGCATTTTTTATGCCTTCTGACCTTTACCAGGAGATTGGGAAAGCTCATGCAGTCATCCCAGAGCTCCATCATTTCCGTGCTGTAATTGTATAATACAGGATTGATCAAAATCAGGGGGCGAGCCATATACAGGGCAATCATCCTTTTTTGGTATCCGATCTGGGGTGCAGCCATGGCA
>CAYNPZ010000197.1:0-7131 GCA_964399175.1 uncultured Bacteroidales bacterium
CCATTGCCAAGGACCTTCATTTCAGGAAACGATTTGTAGAAATGGCAGCACTGAGTTTGGGTGTAGCAGCCTTTACCTTTGTTATTAGTTTCTTTGTGAGAATGTTTTTTGGGGTAGATGTATAATTCCCTTTATCCAACAAAGGATTGCATCAGATTGAATTAGTTGCATGATTCGGGAAAATCATATGTATTAAAATGCAACATGGCAAACGGAAAAATTTTTATGTTTTTTTCTTGACACGAATTATTTTTTATACTATTTTTGTCAGTAAATATTCACTTACAAAATGACATCAAAAAAACAAGGAGATATAATGGCTAAAGCCATAAAGATCATAGGAAAAGCCGGGGAGCATCTGATGCACGATGTCTTCGGATTAATTGAAAATTAATTTTTTTAATGATAAATAAGTAATTATTCACTAACAAAAACAAACTTTATGAAACGCATCATGAATTTTACATTACGCTGGCCGGTACTGGTGCTTACCATGATCCTGGCACTTTCGGTGTATTTCTTTATGGAAATGAAAAACAACACCCGTATGGAAACCGATTTGGATGAATATATGCCCCAGGACCACCCGGCTTTCGTTTACAGCGATTCGGCAGAAGCCATATTCAACATCAAAGACGGGATCATTATAGCCATTGAAAATAAAGGTGGGATTTACAATTCCAAAACCCTGAAAAAGGTTAAGACACTGACTGAAGATTTGCAAAAGCTTGAGGAAATTGAAAAATCGGATGTCACTTCTCTTTATACAGCGGATAACATCATTGGTACGGCAACCGGACTAGAGGTCAATCCTTTCTATACAGAAGTCCCGGAATCGCGGCAGGAGGTTAACAGCCTGAAGCAAAAAGTACGGGACAATGAGATGATCAATGACAGGATCGTTTCGGAAGATGAAACGGTAACTCTTGCCATAGCAGAGATTGGCGACGATGCTTTTTCCCAGGAATTTTATCATCGACTGCTTGACCTTGCAGATAGCTATGAGGATAAAGATCACAAACTTTATGTAGCAGGCACCCCCATTGTGGAGGGAACCATGGCTTACCTGGGGCCCAGAGATATGCAGCGAATGGTACCCATTGTCATTCTGGTGATCATCCTGGTGCTTTATGTCACGCTGCGGAACGTCAAAACTACTGTCTTAACGCTATTGGTGGTACTGTTCAGTGTGATTTGGGCTTTTGGTCTGATGGCGGCACTGTCCATTCCCATATATGCAGTAACCACGATGGTGCCCGTCATGCTGATAGCCATCGGGGTGGCAGACGGGATTCACCTGTTCAGCCACATGAAACTCTATCAAAAGGAACACCCGAATGCTTCAAAGCAGGAGAGCACGAGCGACATGATTAAGAACATGTGGAAACCTGTGGTTATGACATCGGTGACTACTTCAGTAGGTTTCATATCCTTACTTACTTCAGAAGTTTACCCAATTAAGTATTTCGGATTATTCACTGCCTTTGGTGTTATGTCAGCTATGATACTTTCCCTGGTATTCATACCGGCGGGTATCATAACCTTTGGGAAACCCAAATTTTCCGGTAAGAAGAAAGCATCCCGGGAGACCAGACATCCATGGGCAGAATCCTGGACACATAGAGTGCTGAATAATAAAAAAATGGCTTTTGTTATCACTGCCGGGGTTATCGTTTTGAGCATTTATGGACTGCAGAAAGTCTGGATCAATTCAAGCTTCCTGGATAAATTTGAAGATGACAGCCAGATTGTTCAAACCGATGAATTCATCAATAAAAAATTTGGAGGTACCACTAAGTTAAATGTCATCCTAAGCGCGGAACGCAATGATGCTTTTAAAGAACCGGAAGTATTGAAGCTGATGACTGAAATGCAAAAGCGTGTTGACTCTTCTATGCAGGTTGTAGGCAGTTCCTTTTCACTGGCCGATTATATTGAACGGATGAATAAGGTGATGCACGCCGACAGGGAAAAGTTCAACCGGATCCCTTCCTCTCAAAATTTGATTGCCCAGTATCTCTTGTTGTACGAGATGTCAGGCGACCCGGACAATCTCTGGAAGGAGGTCAATTACGATTACAACCAGGCCAATCTTAAATACCAGCTTAAGGAAGATGATTCGAAATCGTTGAAGGCAGCAATCAGCCGGATAGAAAAATTTGAAGATGATTTTCAGGAATTGGGTGTAGACATTAATTATGCCGGTTCGGGCTACAAAGCTCTGGTCTTTACTGATCTGATCCTGGAAGGGCAAATTAAGAGCCTTGTGCTCTCGCTGGTATTAATTGTGATACTGCTTACATTGATGTTCAGACAAATATCCATAGGGCTGATCGGGGCTGTTCCCATTACCATTACTGCCCTGTTGAGCTTTGGAGTTATGGGCGTGCTGAATATCCCGCTGAGCACCACAACCGCTCTGCTGGCATCCATTGCAGTGGGTATCGGGATTGATTATGCAGTACACTTTATTGAGCGATATAAAATCTACCTGAAAAGGTATACAAACAAATTCGAGGTGGCAGCTCACACGATCAATCATTCCGGACGGGCCATATTTTTCAATGCGATCGTCGTAATAGCAGGCTTCCTGGTGCTTACCTTCTCTGTGTTTCCCCCAAACCGGGCATTGGGGGCTCTTGTCTCGTTTAACATGTTTACCAGTTTCCTCGGTACCATGACGATTATGCTCATTCTACTATACTGGAAAAAGAAATTTAAATAACAAATATAAATTGTTGAATTGCTCTATTATCCAATTGTTATCAAAAGTAAATTTTGATAAAATCAAACATTAAACATTAAACTTCAAACATCTATTTAATTATGAAAACAAAAAGAAGTCTTATAACAGCAATGGTTCTGATGCTCTGGATGGTTCCGGGCATTGTGAACGCACAGGATCTGACCGGAAAAGAGATTATGGAAAAAGTATATTACCGCGATGAAGGGGACGACCGGAAAGGCAATCTCACCATGACCCTTGTTAATTCGCGGGGAGATCAACGAGTGCGTGAATTAAGGCAGTTTTACAAAGACTTTGGTGATACAGAGAAAAAGATCATGTTCTTTCTCTCTCCTGCCGATGTCCGCAACACCTCATTTATGAACTGGAGTTACGATGATGAATCAAAGGATGATGATCAGTGGATTTATCTTCCTGCTCTTCAAAAAGTTAAACGAATATCCAGTGACAGCAAGGATGACTACTTCATGGGTTCCGATTTTACTTACGATGATCTGGGAGAACGCCATCCCAACGAAGACAATCATGAATTGTTAAGAACAGAAACCCTGAACGGGGAGGAATGCTATGTAGTGGAAAGCACCCCGAAGGAATCGGGTTACATGTATTCCAGAACGGTCAGCTGGATCATTAAAGATAAGTGGATTGGGTTGAAAAAGGAGTTCTATGACGAAGACGGAGAATTCCTGAAAACCCTGCAGGTTAAGGAATATGAACAGATACAGGGGTTTTGGACCATCCTGCACTCGGTGATGAAAAACGATCAGAAAGACCACAAGACCATTATGGAATATAATGAGGTGGAGATCAATACAGGAATACGCGATGCGTATTTCACCGAACGAATGATGACAAGAGGATTATAATTGTGATTCCGCAACCCTTCCATATACGGACACTCGGGAAGGGTTGCTATAAATTATAAATGTTAAAAGAGGAATATTATGAAATTACTGAACAAAATAACGGCCATAGCTTTACTTCTAATAGCAGTACAGGCTACATACGCCCAGGATACAGAAATTCATGGATATGTACGCAATTATACAGGGACGCTAACGGATGATCAGGGAAACTATTCCATCATCCAGAACACTTTGGATCTGGATATTGAAAAAACAGGAATGGACATGGGTTTTAAGGTAAACCCTTACGTGTATCATTACGCAAATGACCGGCTTGACTATGGATTAAGAGAAGCTTACATCGACCTGTATTTCAAATCTATGGATTTACGACTTGGAAAACAGCAGATCATCTGGGGCCAGGCCGACGGCGTGTTTATCACCGATGTGGTATCTCCCAAAAACCTCAGGGAATTTTTGCTGCCCGACTTTGAAGAGATCAGGGTGGGCATCACCTCACTGAAAGCCGACTACTATGTGGGCAACAACACGTTTGAACTGGTGTTGGTCCCGGAATTTGTTCCTACGCAGTACCCCGACAGGGAATCCATATGGTTTCCTTCCATGTTCCCTGATTATGCAACGATAGACAAATCGCAGAAAGACATAAAGGCCAGTATTGAAAACAGCGAGGTGTTCTTTAAGTATTCGCTGTTGTCATCTGCATTGGATCTGGAACTGATGGCCGGTTACATGTGGGATGACGATCCGGGCATGCACATGGACCGTTTTAACACGAATCCGCAAACCCCCATGCCGGATTCTCTGGTGATCCGCCCCAGGCATCATAGAATATCACTAGCCGGGGGAAGCTTCAGCACCGATATTGGCGGCCTGGTACTGCGCGGTGAAGGGGCTTTCTATGAGGGAAAGTATTTCCAGACCACCAGCCGGTCCGATCGGGACGGAGTGGTCAGCAAAGATTATGCCCATTACCTGGTAGGCCTCGATTTTATTGTAGGCGGGGTAAATTTCAGCACCCAGTTCATCCAGGAAGCCATCATGGATTATGAGGATCCCATTCGGCAGGATGAGTTTGAAAATACAATGACCTTCCTCGCCAGGGATGATTTTTTCAGGGATAAGCTGACAATTGAACTGTTCACCTATTATGGGTTCAAAAACCAGGATGCCCTCATCCGGCCTAAAGCCACATACGAGGTAGGAAGCGGTGTAAACCTGATAACAGGCGCAAACCTGTTTACCGGCACAGAAGGTCGGTTTGGGCAGTTTAATCAAAACGATATGGTTTATTTCAAACTCAAATACGATTTCTGATGGATGCAACAGAAGGAAAAATATTAGAGACTGCAAAAAAGCTTTTTCTCAGGCATGGTTATGCCGAGACGACCACTGAGGCCGTCTCGGTCCGTGCCGGTCTGAATAAATCGCTCATTCATTACTACTTCAGGAGAAAAATTGATTTGTATCGTGAGGTTATCAGGAAAGTAGCAGAAGAAGAACTTATCCCGGTGTTGCAGGGACTCAATGCAGATGATTCCCTTGAGGACAGCTTAAAACTCCTGCATCATATACGTGGAGTGTTCAGTGAAAAATATCCCCGTTTGCCCTTGATCCTTATGGACCGTGAAGATCCGGGCCATGATATCATGCTGGAGGCATTCCGGGAAAACGATTTTACACTAAAACCTTTTGAACGGCATATAGCCGACAGAACATTTAATTCATCGTTTAAGCAGAGCGAAGCAGGGGTGATCCTTGTGGCTGTTCTGTCCATATCTCTGTTTCCTGATCTGTTCAAGGATGTGATGCGTGTGTGGATGAATCTGTCCGACGGTGAATATGAAAGATTGCTGAAACGGTTCTATCAAAAGTTGTTTGGTATGGAGTAGGTTAATGTTTTTTCTGTTTTAAAATATTTTGATGTAAAAATTGAATTTTAATAGTAAACAATATGAATTCGGGAATCTTCATTATCACAGCTTTGATGCTTATTGGCATGGATATTCCAGAAGAAGCCAATAATAATGATTGGTTCACAGATTATATCGCTGCCAACCATAAGCGAAGCTACATTACCCTTACAGAAGGCCTGGGCAATTTGAATCCTCTGTATTTTGAGGCCCATCTGGCTCCTACTTATTTGATTCATCTGAAAGAAGAACACAGGTGGGCTGTTGAACTGAGTCCTCAAATGGTCATCCGGATGCGGCGGGAACCTTCATTCCCTATTAGAACGCCAAGTTACATGCCCAGGATTACCTATTACCACAATTTTTATCGCGGAGAATCTTTAAGCAACCAACTGATTCCTTATGCATCTCTGGTACATCATTCCAACGGGCAAAACGGGGATTTCTATGATGAAAATGGCAACATCAACACCCACGACGGGAATTTTGCTACAAACTACCTGGAAGTCGGTGTGTTTGCCACCCAATTGAAGGACAATCATTTCAAAAACGGAAATTTCCTAAAAGCTTATGCAGAATATCATTTTGCCAAAGAACCAAACCTGAATGGCACATATGGAGATTTCCGGGTTAATTTTGAATATCAGTTCATCCATCAACTCAACCCCTTTGATGTAGAAAATGGAAAAACACAATCAATCAACAAAAAACATCGCATCCGGCAATCTATTAAAGCGGGATGGATATTTGGGGAAATGAACGATGCCTCGCCTGTTAATTTTAAGGAGCGTTTCACGTTTCAATACACCATTTCCTACCATCCAAGAATTGCGGAGGATATGTCGGTATTTGTCCGGTACTACTACGGACAGGATTACTACAACATCTATTTTAACAACAACATCAGTGTTCTGCGTTTCGGACTGATGACAGATTTATTGGATTTTTAACTTAAAAAAGTTGATTCTCTATGAACCATCAAATATTTAAAACATTAACACTGATCATCATCGCAATTTTTACACAAAAATCCGGGATTGCCCAGGAACATACCCTATCCGGCACAGTAAAAAATATTGAGAAAGCCAATGACAATGAAAAAAGTACTTTATATATTTATCTTTTAACCGAAGAAACTTTTAAGAAACCCTATACAGGAATCAAAAAAATAAAACTTCAGGTAAACAAGGGAGAATCCAAGAAATCCTACGAAATAAAGAATATTAAGAAGGGAACTTATGGGCTGCGCTGTTTTCAGGATATGAACGGCAATGGGGAGCTCGATCGTTTCCTCATCATCCCCAAAGAGCCCTGGTGCTTGTCGTGGAGAAGCACCAACAAAAGCATTCCCCCAAAGTTTGAGGATATCTCTTTTAAGGTGAATGGGGATACCAGAATGAATTTGGATCTGGACCAATAGAATTCATCCATTTTAAGGTCAAAACAGACTCAAGCATGACAGGATGAGACAGCATAAGAAATATCTGGTGATTATCACACTGATCAATCTGCTATTGGGCATGGCAAGAGTCTTGTACGTCATGGAATATCCGGTTGATTTACACTCGGAAGAAGCTCAATACTGGCTATGGTCAAAGAACCTTGC
>CAYNPZ010000198.1:0-7092 GCA_964399175.1 uncultured Bacteroidales bacterium
CAATGATCGGATACAAGACAGAAAGATACAGTGATTTTGGCTGGTTTGCAGCCCGCACAGACGATGTGTTAAATTTTGTGCCGGCAAGAATAACCGCAGGCATGATGGCTCTTATAACCGCCAGCCCACGTAGTTTTGTTTTCATTCTAAGATACGGTTCGCTGCATAGTAGCCCCAACGCAGGCTACCCTGAAGCAGCGATGGCAGGAATACTCAACTGCAGATTCGGCGGGCCGAATATATACCATGGTGAACTTATATCCAAACCGTTCATTGGCCATTCCGACAGAAAGATCAGAGATATAGATATAATGAAAGCAATAGCGGTCAATATCACAGCAACCGTCATTACAGCTTTATTGATATGGGTCATTCATACAAGCGTTACATCATAACGGGGGGCAGTGGTTCGGGAAAAACCACCTTGTTGAACAAATTGAGTGAATACGGGTACAAATGTTTCCCGGAAGTTTCCCGGGTAGTTATCAGAGAGCAACAACAGACGGGTGGCGACTTTTTGCCATGGAACAACCTTGAAGGCTTCGCACAAGAATGTTTTCACCGTATGAAATCCCAGCTTTTGCCAGCTCACAGAACTGTTATTTTCTATGACCGGGGCATTCCCGATATCATTGCTTACCTGTTAAATTCCAACCGTCACGTACCCGATTATCTCTGGCAGTATGGCCGGTATTACAATTCCACCGTTTTCATGTGCCCTCCCTGGAAAGAAATTTTCAGAAACGATCCTCAAAGACCGGAATCCTTCACTGAATCCGTAAAAATATATCATTATTTAAAACAGGTTTACCGGACTCTTGGAAAGCGGATTGTATTTGTTCCCAGAAATCCGGCGTATGAGCGGGTGAATTTTATACTTCGTGAAACAGGGTATTGGTCAATGAAAACTTAATTTTCATTTCTTAATCAGGCTGATCATTTTCCCGTCCATCCTGAACAATGGCTTCTGCCCACGATACATAGGATACCCTGAAATATCCAAGTGCCTCTCCCCCTTCAATATTACCTGTAGCATTGGCCGGCGGACCGGAAAGATCAAAAGGATTGCCCGATTGATTGGCTATATTCAATATGCCTTCTATAAATTGTCGATAGGATTTGGTTACCGTGCTGATCTTAATGGCTGCCGTATCTCCGGGCTGGAACTGTTCTAAAAAGACCAAATCATTGATATAGGCACCGTTCTCCAATTGTTCACGGTCAGAAAATATCTCCTTTTCATCAACAGTATCCTGCAACAACTTTCCATTTCTGTATAGACCCACCATATAGAGATTTTCAATAGTTTCGGGTTCATGTCCATAAAAAGTCGTATACAGTATAAGTGAATCGGTCGGTATTCCTTCTTCATAAAATGGATTCCTGTAAATGAAGGCTTCCATGCCCTCCAGGTCAATACCTTCTATCATTTTTTCACTGGCCTGATAATGCGTTTTCTTGTTAATCGGTTCCTGCAGGTGAATATTCAGGGTATAGGTATGTCCCGCCCTTCCTGCCACCTTCCTTACACTCTCATAGACTCCTTTATTGTCCTCCAATTCCTCAAATTCATAGGTAGTGGAACCATCCGATATGGTAACATCAGCTCCGGAAATCCTCGGAGTTCGGTGTTTTATAAAATAATCAGCCGTTTTCGAAAGGGTGATTTGGTGTTTCTTCTTTTCACTGGTGAAACTTCCATCTACCACAAGCAATGCCGGTGACTCTTCAACTTCCCAGGCTATTTCCTCATCAGCACAGGAAATGATACCCAAAACGCCAGCAATCAAGATAGCCGGTAAAATATATTTTTTGATTCCCATCATCTTCATTCAGAATTTAAAATTATACGTCACCGAAGGAAAAATGGTAAAATAACTTGTGCGCATGGCATTGGTCTCATAGAAATCCGCTTTATCCTGGGTAAAATAAATGGCATCTGCATTTTTACGGGCATAGGCATTGTATATGGAGAATACCCACTCCCCATTAAACAGGTCATCGGGGTCTGGTTTGCTTTTTATGGTTACACCCAGATCAAGCCGGTGATAGTTGGGCATACGGTCCTGATTCCTTCCCGGATAATGGGGTAATACAAGATTCCCGTATTCATACCTTGCCGAAGGCGCATTCAGCGGTCTGCCCGTCTTATACGTCCAGTTGGCTGATAGGCTGATCCTCGGCGTAAGATCGTACATAGCAACGAGGGTCAGATCATGGGGACGGTCGTAAGGCGAAGGATACCAGTTTTGCTCCTGAATGTCATTAATCTTTCGCTTCGACCGGGAATAAGCATAGCTAAGCCATCCGGTCAGCCTACCTTCATTCTTCCTGATCATCAGCTCAAGCCCATAGGCCTTCCCCTTTCCAAACCGGAGTTCCTCCTCCATGTCCTGGTTGAACTGTGGCTGGGCAAAAGCTTTAAAAGCCACCTGGTTTTGCATGTTCTTATAATACACTTCCAGGGAAGTTTCAACCTTGTTGTCCAGAAAATTCCGGAAATATCCCATGCTGTACTGATCGCCGATCTGCGGTTCGATGTTGGGATTGGCACTGATCCAGATATCGAGCGGGGAACCGGTATTGGAATTCGAGGCAATCAAAAGATACTGCCTGGTTCTGGAATAGCTGGCCTTAACGGACTGGTTGCCGGACAACACGTAATTCAAGCCAATCCGGGGCTGTATCCCATGATAGGTATTGTACACCTCGCCTTTCTGATAGGTACGTTCTCCCACAACGTTATAATTGTCATCCAGCACATTTACCGTATCCCTTCCTATATTCTGAAAGAGGGAATACCTTAATCCGTAATCAAGGGTTAAATTTTCGGTGATCTTCTGCTGGTTGCTTAAATAAAAAGCGCTCTCTATGCTTTGTATATCCGGCAAATTGAATCCAAACTCCAGTGTATCCTGCCTGCCGGTGATATCCCCAACATTAAAATCGTGATAAGTGGATTTCAAACCAAAATGCAGGGTGTTGCTGTTATTCAGGTAATAGGTGAAATCCATCTTGGCGGCGTAATCCTTAACAAAGGCGCTATACTCAAAGGCATACTTTTTTTCCTCGCGTCCCACCGTAAATTCATTGTTAAGCAGGTAATCATAATTGCTGACCAAAACAGTAAAATTGGAAAACAGCTTCTGGCTGAATATATGATTCCATCGGGCTGTGGTAGTATAATTGCCCCAGTTGAAATTTGAATTGTTGGTTTGACCAATTGAATAGGAAAAAACATCTCTTCCAAAGTAACCCGATAGATATACACGGTTGTTGCTGTCGAACCGGTAATTTGCCTTTGCATTCAGATCGTAGAAATGAAAAGGAAATTCATTGATCCTGTCGCTGCCGGAAACCTTTTTTGCCAGTTTGATCATCCCGTCCATGTAGGTTCGCCTTCCCGAAAGGATAACAGAACCTTTATTCTTTATGATGGGAGATTCCAACGTAAGCCTGCTTGAAATCAGACCGATTCCACCTTCTCCTGAGAATTCCTTCATGTTCCCATCCTTCATCCGGATATCGATCAGTGAGGAAAGCCGGCCACCATACCGGGCGGGTATTTTACCCTTGTAAAGCTCTACATTTTTGATGGCATCATTGTTAAACACCGAAAATATACCACCCAGATGAGAAGCATTGTATACAGTAGCTTCATCAAGAAGCATAAGATTCTGATCCCTTCCACCCCCACGTACGCTTATTCCTGAGCTAAGGGTTCCTGTAGATTTTACTCCGGGAAATAGCTGAAGGGTTTTTATCATGTCTACTTCCCCCATTAAAACGGGTATCTTGTCAATGGTTTCACTGGTGAGCTTATCCATACTCATATCCATGGAAACAATGTTGCTGTTGCTTTTCTCTCCTTTAACCACTACTTCTTTCAATTCGGTGGTTTTGGGCCTTAGTTCTATATCCATTGTGGTATCTCCGGTAAGCCGGAGGTGGATTTCCTTCCGGGAATACCCTACATAAGTACAAACCACTGTATATTTCCCGGGTTTTAGCGTAAGAGAATAAAAGCCATATGCATTTGTGGTAGTGCCCGTCGTTGTTCCTTTTAAATAAATGTTGGTTCCGATCAGAACCTCCCCGTTCGACTGATCCCTTACATGTCCGCTGATGGTATATTCCTGGCCGAACACCCCGGTAGTCAAGAAACTCAGAAATAAGATGAGTATATAACTTCTTACCATACCAACCTTTCATCTATAAGGCGTCAAAACTACACCAAAAATTACAGCCTTTTAAAATAATCCGGCAAATTTAAACTTAATCTGACACAAGCGTAAAATCAAAAGTTCAAAATGTAAAATCCTACAGGAGATTATTGAGTTCAATATAAACAAGCCATAATCTGACTGATCCGGCGGCTGGGTAAACACGGAAGGCTAAAACAATACCTGGACAAAGGAAATAATATACCATACCTGTTTATATACAACTTGCATCCAGGCATAAAAAAGCATCGGAATGAAACGGGCATTAATCCCATGATTCATTCCGATACCAAATAGAGTGTATGAAGCATCCCACAGTTAAAATAAAAACTGCTAAAGCATTTGTATTGGCTGAAGAATGGATTATTTCTCAGCTACGTGAATAAAAAAGTCGGGATTATTCCGCTTGTAAGTCTCCTGGAAATCCCCGTAGGTTTTAATGTTTTGAAAACCAACATCAGCAATCAATGAGCGGGTATACTCCCTGCGTAAGGGGAACATATTCAGATAATGCACAGACTCGTCTTCAAATGTATAACGGAAACGTGCCAGATCATCAGTGAGGGATTCAGGTTCAGCCTGTACACTCTCTCCTACATAGTAGAATTTGTGTTTGAAGTCAAAACCTTCATCCAGCATCTGGTCATAATTCCTGTGATCAAGAATCAATACGCCAGTGGGTTTAAGAATGGCATAAAACTCGGCCAGTGTTTTTCTCCTGTCCCTTTCATCAAACAGATGAGTAAAAGAATTTCCAAGACAAATAACCGCATCGTAACTCTCATGAACATGTCGGGTAAGCTCTCTCCAGTCACTATGGATGGGTCTTATTAATAAGTCCTGGCGGCGCGCATTTTCAAATGCTTTGGCCAGCATATTCTCTTTCCCGTCAGCACTGTGAACTGCAAATCCGGCCTTCAGAAGCCTGACCGTATGATAACCGGTGCCGGTGGCTGCGTCAAGAACTTTGTGGGCGTTTCTTTTTTTCAATTCCTCTATAAAAAACTCACCTTCTCCTTGCGTACGACCTTCCCAGTCAATCAACTCATCCCACTTGTCAACAAAGCCATCCTGATATTGCTTCTGGTAAAAATTGCTGCTTTTAACATGGTTTTTTTTCTTTTTCTTCTTTTCAGCAGGTTCCATAATATATTGGTTTTTGGTTTATACAATAATTTTTTTGCGTTCAGATTCTTTCAATAGAAACAATTGTTTTGCCTACATGTTTCGCATTTACATTTTAAATAAGGCATGTCCTGGATTTCGCGAATACAGACAAATAATCCGAAAATTGAATTCAATATTTTAAATTGGGGTAAAAAATTCCATCTGATCTCTTATATGGAATGCATCCTCATCCCACTTCTTTCACAGATAGTTTCTATGCCAACAAATGGTGGTCCAGTATAGGTTATTGGGCTCAAAAAATTATATTACCGGATAACAGAAACAAACATCCAAATTCGACATTGGCCTATTTAGACGGATATTCGATGGCATACGAAATCGTTTAAACGATAGGATGATTACTAAACCGGATTTTCAGGTAAACGCGGTGATATGCTTTTTTCAAATCTATTTCTAACATCTTTGAAATCCTCTGAAAGGCTTTCATAAAGATCAATGGCAGCCCGGGATTTATTCAGAGTATAGATATGCAATCCGGGTGCACCACCTTTTAACAGATCATGAGCCTGTTCAATGGCATAATCAAGGCCAATGCGGTACACTTCCTTAGGATTATCCTGATGAGGTTCTATTTTCTTTTGTAGATCTTCCGGTATATGGGCCCCTGAAAGATCCGCAAATTTTTTAATCTGTTTATAATTGGTAATGGGTATGATTCCCGGGATAATGCGGACATTAATTCCTATCTTTTCAACTTTATCCATAAAATCCCAGAAATACCTGTTATCAAAAAACATCTGGGTAACCAGAAAATCAGCACCGAATTCAACCTTTCGTTTCAGGTTCTCAAGGTCTTCATCGAAAGAAGGTGCTTCTTTGTGCTTTTCAGGATAAGCTCCGGCCCCGATACAAAAATCGTAATTTTCATTTACGAATTTCACCAAATCGCTGCCATAATTAAAACCATCAGGATTGGGAAAGGCATCTGGCTGATCTTTGGGTTGGTCCCCCCTGATCAGCATAACATTCTCAATGCCCATATCCTGAAGCACTCTCATGTCGTAGGCAATCTTCTCCCTGGTAGCATTCACACAAGTATAATGAGCCATGGTGGTAAGTCCCAAATCATTCTGAAAAAGGTCAACGAGATCAAAGGTTCTGGAACGGGTTCCACCCCCTGCACCATAGGTAACGGTAACATATGAGGGTTGCAGCTTCATAAGCTGTCCAACATTGATACCAAATTTAACGGTTGTCAGATAATTTTTAGGCGGAAAAAACTCGAATGAAAATGTTCTTTCCTGCTCTTTGAAAATGTCTGTAATTTTCATAGGCTGAACATTTTTAGATCCAATCTTTGTAACGAAAGGAACCCAACATTGTTCAATTTAAAAACGCCGGTTCTCTTCAATCCGGTTGTCGGGGGCCAGACAATAGGTTCCGGGAGAAGTCCCGTCATGAAAGGTATCCGAAGGCAGGAACTCGGTTCTGTCCGATTCAAAAGGAAGGTTGTACACAGAAAAATTGTATCCGGGAAAATCCACACGATCATCCTTCAGTGTAAAATGTTCTTTCAGATTGTTATAATCCCCTGCATAGCTCATTGTCTTTCATGCCTCCAGCATAAACAACCTGTTATCTTGAATTTCCAGTCTCGAAAATCCGGCATGCTCCCTGATCCATTCCAATGCCCTGCGATGATAAAAGATCACATGGGTCTCATCGTTTTTATAGTTCCAGG
>CAYNPZ010000199.1:0-6992 GCA_964399175.1 uncultured Bacteroidales bacterium
ACCTAAGTCGGGGTTAGAATCCTGATTGAATGTCATTGAAATATACTGTGAATGCGCCCCGGATTCTGTATGTCTTTTTTTTACGCCCGATTTTCAAATCCCGGAATTACCTATTATTTTTGTAGAAACATTTTGTTGTTATAAAGATTCTTCAATCGGCACAGATAAAAGAAGTTGATAAATAAAAGAAAAAAAATGAATACGAGATTATTGGTTCATATGATAATTGTGGCATTGGTGGTTTCGTTGGCTGGAATAAGTTGCAAAACCGAGCAAAAGGCAACCACGAATGTCTACCGGGTAGATACAACCGATTCGCAAAAGATAAGAAGTGGATTGGTTTATGGTCTGCCAAAAACGCAACTCACCTTTCAGGTCAAAATGAAACGAAACATTACCATTCCCGGCCCTTATCATGAGTATGGTGAGAAATTCCTGGGTTTATCAAATGTTCCCCACAGCAAACAAATACGGTGGGATATTGCAGGTATCAGCATCGAGGAATCTGGTGTGATGGATTACGATCATTTGTATGCCGTTGAACCCAGAGGCAGATTCCGGGTTGACTGGTCCAGATTCACCAATGAAGGCTGGATCATTCCTTTTGATGAGTCTGACCGGATGGTTGGAGATTCTGATTTTTACAGCGGAAAGGATTATGAAAATGAAATTCTGTATAAAGATTTAAGCGTTAAGAAATTTGTGGGAGAGGAAACGAAAACCGTTTATGAAAGGGTTTGGAAAGATTCCCTCTTTGCCAGGGTTCCGGTAGAAAAAACGGAGATGGTTCAGAAAGATAAACCTGAAAAAGCTCAGGAAGCAGCTAATTTTATTTTCATAATCCGGTCCAGGCGTTTTGAGCTGATTTCCGGTATGGGAGATTATTATCCTGACGGTAAAGCTTTGGAAACTGCCGTAAATGAAATGAACAGAATTGAGGAGCAATACCTCTCGCTTTTCACCGGTAAAAAGATTACCGATACGGTTCAGTTTACGCTGCAATGGACTCCGGATAGCATAAATTTTGAAGAGCCCGAGATGTTTTTTCGCTTTTCTGAGAATCGGGGTATAATGAAGCCTGATCAGCAACAAGGCACACCTGTTTGGCTGGAGTTGGAGCTTAAGCAGGATCCGCGTAAGCTACGCAAATCACTCCAGGATAAATTTGCTGCATCCGACAAGCCGCAATTTTTCTACCGGTTACCCGTGGATGCTTCATTAAGGTTGAAATTTGGTGATAATTTGATGGCCAAGAAATATCTGGAACTTTATCAGTTTGGTCCTGTGCTTCAAATACCCCTTCAGTTCCTGAGGGATTCACAGATTCTGGAATTTTTCCCGGAAAGTTTGACAGAAGATGGAAACACCAATACCCCTGGTCAATAATCATTCAACCAGGGTATTTTCAAATTGTTTTTTGTAGTCTTTATAGGATTTGTTTTTATAAATATCCCGGGCAAAATATTTTAATATGGGTTCATACTCCTTAGGTTCGTAAAATCCCGGCACTGCTGTGATAAGTTGATTATTGCCGTCCAGATATGCCACGGAAGGATAGGACATTTTTCCGTTCAAAAGGGCAATAGCCAAATCATGAGGCCTCCTTTCGCTCTTTTCCTTCTTAGTAAAGGTACGGCCGCTGAAATTTACTTTTTTGTTTGTTTCTGCATTGAATCGTACGGGATAATAATTTTCGTTGATATACTTTGCAATCTTCGGATGATAGAACGTTTGTTTTTTCATCTTCTTGCACCATCCGCACCAATCGGTGTATACGTCGACCAGTACTTTTTTGGGATTTTCTTTATTGAGCTTCACTGCTTTTTCAAAGCTGTACCAGTTTACCTTCGTATCTTGCTGAGTAAATCCGCTTAATGTGAAAATGAGTAATATGGCTGCTATTATTGGGGATTTCATATGTTTGAATTTTTATGGTGAATTTACGATAATAAGATCTTAAAGTTATACAAATAATGAAATTCTTTGTTTTTTATATGTTTTATAATATCCATGTTATATAATTGAATAATTTTCAATGGTTTGATGTCTTAAGCCATTATCCTGTTAAAATCTATGTTTTCAGAGTGGCATGCCTTGCCCGATTTTTTTGTTACATTTAACCCTCTTTTTCAAAATGTTTAATATCAAACAATAAGGAATATGGCAAACCAACAACTTAACTACAAGCCTTTCGTCTCGTCAGAAACCCGTATGACTGAAATGACGCTGCGGGGAGTAATCATTGGTGTTGTTTTATCTATTGTACTGGGTGCGGCAAACGCTTACCTGGGTCTGAAAGCCGGTATGACCATAGCGGCCACCTATCCGGCGGCCGTCATTGGTATGGCCATTCTTCGGGCCCTGAAAGGAACCATCCTTGAGGAGAACTTTACAAGGAGTATCGGTTCTGTAGGTGAATCCGTAGCTGCCGGCGCAATTTTCACGTTGCCGGCTTTTTACATTAGTGGTATATGGCCTGAATTCTATACTGCCGGTCATTATATCATTTCTGTATTGATTATGATTACCGGTGGTATGCTGGGAATCTTGTTTATAGCCTTGATTCGCCGGGTGATGGCAAATGACGCCACATTGCCTTTCCCTGAATCCATTGCTGCCGCTGAGATTCATAAGACCGGACAAACCGGTGCCGGATCGAAGTATCTTTTCTGGGCAATGGGATTAGGGGGGTTAATCAAAGCACTTGGTGAATTCCGTTTGTTTATGCCTGTGTGGGAAAAATTCGTTCAGTTTAAAACCCAATTCATCACAGGTGCAGGAGAGGCCATTAAGGCCAAGGGTGGAATCCTCCTTGGCTCACCCGGACTACGCCCCGCCTATATCGGTGTCGGTTATATTATCGGTCCCCGTCTGGCTTCTCTGAACTTTAGCGGGGGCGTTATTGCCTGGGGACTTTTAACCCCCATAATATTCTATTTTATAGGCCCCCATATCGATATGCAGGCATGGGCTCAATATCTGGTGGATCAGAATCTTGCTACCAATATGAATGAAGCCATGACCCAGGTTAAGGACCCGATATTCCGGGTTAACGAGACCTGGAAAGCCATTGTCCGGCCCATTGCCATTGGAGGGATGTTGGTGGGTACTTTTTATACCCTTTATGGCATGCGTAAGAGCTTGGCAAGTGGTATCAAACGTTCCATTCAGGATCTGAAAGAAACGGCCAGAGGCCTTTCAACTACCGAAAGGGTTGAAAAAGACCTTAATTTCGGCTGGATCATGGCAGGAATCATTACGGCAGCCGTGGCTACTTTCTTGATCACCAAATTTGTGTTTTATGCCGATTATACTTCTGCCATTATCGCTACAGTGGTAATGATCGTATTCGGATTTTTCTTTGCCGCCGTATCCGGTTATCTTGTTGGTATCATTGGTTCCAGTTCAAACCCGATCAGCGGTTTGACCATATCTACTGTTGTAGTCACCGCTCTGTTGCTTTTGATACTGGGCGCCAAGGGAGAAAGTGGTGTAGCTACAGTTCTGGCCGTTGCTGCCATTATCTGTGTATCCGCGGCTGTGGCAGGGGAGATGTTACAGGACCTCAAGGCTGGCCATGTGCTGGGAGGCACACCCTGGCGAATGCAGATCGGTGACCTGATCGGTCTGGTGGCTTCTGCCGCAGTGATGTTCATTCCTTTGTTCATTCTGCATGCCGGAGATATTGAAACCGGTAAGCAACTCGGCTATGAAGGTGGTTTTGGAAGTCAGGAGCTTCCCGCTCCGCAGGCCAGCCTGATGGCAGTACTTTCCAAAGGAATCATTGCCGGTCAGATGGCCTGGGCCCTGATTGTGGTTGGTATCCTGATGGGTATAGGTTTCATACTGATGCGGGTACAAAGCCCCATGATCGTTGCTGTTGGTATGTACCTGCCTTTGGAAACAACTTTTGCTATATTCATTGGGGGCATGATCAAGGGTATCATGCAAAATTATCAGAGGAAACGAGGATTTGATGAAACAAGGAAAAATAAGGCCAATAACATCGGTCTTCTCCTTGCTTCCGGTTTAATCGCCGGGGAGGCACTGATCGGGCTGCTTTTTGCCGGTCTGGCATTTGGTCAGATCGAAATATGGCGTTTTGCCCATCCTTCATTCCTTACCAGCATAGCCATATTTGTGGTTCTGGGTCTTATCCTTGTGAGAATTCCAATGAGAAGATCCACGGCAACTGATGTACCCGAGTCACCAGAGGGATAAAGTCTGAATGTAAATAACCCTTAGAACCGCCCGGTAATCCGGGCGGTTCTTTTACAATATGCAGATAAAACAGGGTTAATTAACAGATTCAGCGTTAAATGAGGAATGTGCTAAAGGAAGAAGCAAAGACAAGAAATTTTTTAATTTTGAAATTTAAAGTAAATTCAGCAAGTATATGGGATTGAATTTCTTTCAGCGCAGGAAAATCTTAAAAAATACCAACACCCTGGAATTGCATCCTGTGCGTCGGCATGAACATGAATTTACCAATGACGGGAATGTTTGTCTGATAGTACCCAAATTCCGAAAACAGTGGATGCGTAATGTTTTTATTCCCCCGCGCAGAAAGGAGCATTTTACCATACATCTGGATGAACTGGGTTCTGCAACCTGGCTGGAGATAGATGGTGAAAAGAATGTTCAGCAAATTTGCAATAACCTTAAAGAAAAGCTTGGAGATAAGGTCAAACCCCACCATGAAGTGGAGGACCGGGTAAGCAAGTTTCTTTCACAGCTTTATGAACAACGTTATATCACTTTTAAGGAACTGGAAACAGAAAATACAAATTCATAAAATATCGGAGGACACAATATGAGCGACATTACAAACTTAGATCCCAAACCGCTATGGGAAAACTTCTATAAACTGACCCAAATTCCCAGGCCCTCAAAGAAAGAAGGCAGTGTGGTGGAATTTATCGAAAAGTTTGGAAAAGATCTGGGTCTTGAGACGATTAAGGATGAGGTAGGGAATATCATTATCAAAAAGCCTGCTACCAAGGGATATGAAAATAAAAAGCCGGTAGTTCTCCAGGGTCATTTGGATATGGTGCCTCAGAGCGATAAAGACTTTGATTTCGAGAATCAACCCATTGAAGCATATATTGACGGGGAATGGGTAACTGCTGATGGTACTACGCTGGGCGCAGATAACGGAATTGGTGTAGCAGCCGCCCTTACGGTTTTGCAATCGGATGATCTGGAGCATGGACCTGTAGAAGCCCTTTTTACAGTGGATGAAGAGACCGGAATGACCGGTGCAAGTTCCCTGAAATCCGGTTTGCTGGATGCAGAGATTTTGATCAATATGGATTCGGAAGATGAAGGGGAGCTCTATATTGGCTGTGCAGGAGGACTAGAGACCAATGCGCGGTTCCACTTCAGGAAGGAAACCCTTCCCGCGGACACCACGGCGTATAAAATCTCGGTAAAAGGTTTAAAGGGAGGCCATTCCGGACTGGATATCCAGTTGCAACGGGGCAATGCCAATAAGATACTCAATCGTTTACTATGGTATAATTTGGAGCACCTGGATGTACGACTTGCTAGTATCCATTCAGGCAGCCTGAGAAATGCCATACCCAGGGAAGGAGAGGCGATAGTAGTTGTCCCGAATGCCCAGTTCGGCGAGTTTAAGGAATATATCAATGAAATAACACAATCGGTTAAAAACGAACTGGCGCAGGTGGATCCGGATGTAACAATTGAGTTCAGCGAAACAGATCAACCCGATTTTATTATTGACAAAAAAACGCAGGATAATCTGGTAAGAGCCTTGTATGGCTGTCCCCACGGAGTTATGAGAATGAGTGATGCAATGGAGGGACTTGTGGAGACTTCCACCAACCTGGCAGTGGTTCAGTCGGATGATAATTCGGTTTTTGTCCAGACCCTGCAGAGAAGCTCTGTGGATACAACTAAGGAAGATCTGGGTAATATGATAAGGAGTGTGTTTGAACTGGGAGGCGCTGAAGTATTGCATGAAGGGGCTTATCCCGGATGGAAGCCCAATCCCGATTCGCCCATTCTGAAAACCATGAAGGAAGTATATAACAACCTATATGGTAAGGTTCCCGAGGTGAAGGCCATTCATGCAGGGCTGGAAACCGGCATCATCAGTCAGGCCTATCCCCATCTGGATATGATATCATTCGGGCCCACCATTAGTTATCCGCACTCTCCGGGCGAGAAAGTGAATATAGAGACTGTGGAGAAGTTCTGGAATTTCCTGGGGGAGACGCTGAAAAACATACCGGAAAAGTAAAAGAACGATTATTATTTGCCAATTACTCATCCAGACAACCTGTCGGTATATTGTACCCGGCAGGTTGTATTAATGATTTGATCTATGGCCCGTTTTTCTGAAGCGTACACCTTTTTATCTTCATTCAAAAACCCTGATGCTGAGGAATTCGTCAGGAAACTGATGAAGAACAATTACGCAAGTGCTGTGCTCATGCATCATCCTTCCCCCAAACGGTTAAGCAGTGATGAGATTCAAAACAAATGCAATGATCTTGTGGATCACATCTTTGATCAGATCAATGCGCTTGCAGATCCGCAGGATTTGTTCCCGCTTTTTAGGAGTTTGTCCAGAACCAGCAAACAAAGAAAGGAAATATGGTTTGCTGAATTTTTAGGCGCTTACCAGAATTACAGGCATCAAACAAAACTGGATAGTCGCTACCGGCAACTGAAGCATTTTATTAACGGCCCGTCCTATTGCGATGTAGGCTGCGGAGGCGGCGACCTGGTGGCTTATATGAAACAATATCACCCGGAGGTGAATGAAGCTGCAGGCATTGATGTTTTAGACTGGCGCAGCGAGTCGGTCAGGGACATCATCGACTTTCAGATGCTCGATTTAACCCAACCCGGTGTTTCAAGCGGTAAAGCTTATGACACGCTTACATGCCTTGCTGTTCTGCACCATATTGACAACCGCAACGGAAGCCTGGATTATTTTCTTACCAATCTGAAAACGGCATTGA
>CAYNPZ010000200.1:0-6929 GCA_964399175.1 uncultured Bacteroidales bacterium
ACATAATATCTTTTCTTTCTGATTTTTATCTAAAATTACAAAATAAAGATTAATGGATATCAGATTAAATCCTGTCTATTACAATTTAAATGATATAGATCCCTCCCCAGCCATTCAGCATTCAGTTGTTTTCGATTGCTCCGGCTTAGAAACGTTATAAGTTGGAAAAAACACTTAATGGAAAAATATCTCAAAAAACACCTTTTTTATGAAGATCAAAATAAAGCCATAAATTGTGTTAATCTTTATGCTAAAATTAATTCTACCCTTTTTGAAAACCTTAAAGAAAAAGGTAAAGTTAGGATTCGCCACGAAAGCACTTATATTCTTGAGTTTGATAATAAAGCCTATTCAATTATTTTGAATCCGAATGGTGGAAAACATCTTATATGTAAGATAGACATTCCTAAAGGTTACCGAGACGCAAAAAAGCGTTAAAAAATAATACCTTTAAATTCTTTAAATCCGGGAGCCCCCGGATTTTTTTTGTTTGAACATTTTAAGTAAAATCATTCTAAATAATGTTTTTTGATATATTTTTTTGCATAATAGATTGACAATCAGTAACATTAAAAAAATTTTTCCGTACATTCGCATGTAATTAATAAACATCAAAACCTATTCAGTCATGCATTTTGAAGCCACCGTTTTTAATTTCACCGAAGCCAGGAAAGCCAACCTGAACACTTACATCGAACTTCAGGAATTTATGGTTGAAATGGAAAGAAAAGGTTTTGTTGATGCAAGGGTCAGGGCCTTTGACTCTGAAGGATTGAAGAAAACCAAATATTTTGCCCACACAGGAATTGAATGGGAGGAGATTTCAAAATTGAGAGATCACCTTCATATTGTAGATTAATATAAATTTTAAAGCTAAGCAACCATGGGTTTTATTAGTTCACAGCAAACAGACGGGATCAGAAAGCAGTTAAAAGAGGAATATCCATTGGTGGATGGATGGAAGTTTTCAGTAAGGAGGGTTCGTTCGATGGAATTGAGCGTATCCATCATGAAGGCCCCCGTAAAGTTTGGAAAGGATGATCATTTCTATGTTGATCATCACAGCCCTACCCGGCATGAAAATCACCGGATCCTTTCCAGGATTATTCGGATTTGCTATGATCCGAATTATTACTTTCGTTTGGAAGTAGGCAGATCAGATAAGCCTTTTGAACTGACATCTTCTGATGAAGGCCGGGAAGAAGTTTATGAGGTATCTGAGATTGATGTTGGCTATAAGGCAGGATATAAGTTGTCCGAGCGGCCTCAGTTTACTCAATCCTTGGCTGTAAACAATTTTGCCCATGGAATCTGGAATCACGAGGAAATTGCATTCCGGGAAGAAATGAAGGCTGTTTACCTGGATAGAGGCAACAGGGTTTTGGGAGTGCGAACAATCAGTAAAGGCGGATCAGCCGGAACCGTTTCGGATGTAAAACATATCCTCGGAATTGGGATGAAGGCCAATGCAAGCGGGGTGATTTTGTTGCACAATCATCCATCCGGCAGCACCAAGCCAAGTAAAGCAGACAAGAAGATAACCGATAAGGTGAGTTTTGCCGGAGATTTATGTGATATTTTGCTTTTGGACCATCTTATCATCACACCGGAGGGAGATTTCTATAGCTTTGCAGATGAAGGAAACATACAAAAGGATCCTTCGGTATTTTCAAGTAAGATTGCTTAAATTTTAGTTGTGATTAAGGCCCCGGTTGTTTCCAACCGGGATTTTTTTTACCATGGGGTTCCGGATTGATCCAATTCATGCCTTCCATCGAATCTTTTTCATAATCAATTGGGTTTTGTTGGTTGATGATTGTTTATCCGAATGAACCAAATTGAATCGTTTCTCACAAGGCCGATTTTCATGTCAAATTTGACATAACGCTTCCGAATGGTGATCAGTTTCTTTAGCTTGTCTTTGCTTGTCATGCACCCTCCGAAAATCTTTTGTAAAGTTCCTTGAGGTAAGAAATGGTTTCATTTTTAGACTCGATGATTTCTCTCATTTCTTTTAGCCTCTGTTCGTAGTAAGACTTCTGAGATTCTGAAAGTTTTTCTTCTTCATCCAGAAAAAATTCACTAACAGAGATGTCAAAAAATTCAGCAATTTTTAGTAATGAACCAACTGGCATTGCAGTTTTGCCAGAAAGATAATTTGCAACTGTGTTCCGGTTGATGCCGAGGTACTCCGATATTTCCTTAATGGATGTACCCTTTTTTTCTATTAATTTATTTACTCGTTCCAAGTAATTCATAATTAAAAGAATTGAATTTGTGTGAAAATTATCATAAAAAAAAAGTATTTTATTGCTTAATATTTTTAGCAATTTCCATTATGTTTGCTGCATATTTCAAAATACCCATATGTCGGTATAAATAATTTTCTTAGAGGATAAATTTATAAAAATAAACAATAAATACAAAGAAAAATATTACTAAAATGCAAAAAAATTTAACATCGAGACAAAAAAATCATCAAAAACGCATTGAGCGTGTGGAAAAAAGATGGCTTGAACTGTATAAAAAAGGATTCAGAGGAGAGGTCATCATGGACACCCTGGAAAAGGAATTTTTGTTTTCTAAGAACACCATGTACCGATGGTTGAATATTGCTGAACTGAAAAAAACTGCAACTGAAAATGATTGACGGCAACCGGATTGTAGTTATTGAGGAGGAGCGGTTCCAGGAGATTCTTTCGTCCATTGAAAAGAACCATCCTGCCAGGCAAGAAGAAGAACAGATTTGGAATCTGAAGGATGCGGCAAAAAATTTTGATGTGTCTGAAAAAACCATTAGCCGATGGGTGAAATACCATGACATGCCCATGCGAAAAATAGGAAATACCGTACGGGGATTGAAAAGTGAAATTATAGAATGGTTCAGGGACAATGGAATACTGCTTTCATCTTAAAATGCTTGTAATCAGTTGGTTTTTTTATATTTTTTTTGCATTTTAATATACTTTTTAGTATGTTTGCAAGTAATATTAAACAAACTAAGCAACTATGGAACAATTGATTTCACCAAAAGTAAATTCTGAATTTCGGGAGGCGTTAGGTCGATCCCCCGGAAAATCCCATCAGGAGTATTTAGAAAGCATCATTACTGAATTGTCCGTTGATGAAGGAATGATTGCAGAGTTTCTGGCAGAGCGGCTCAATGATCATTTAGAGCCGGATAAAGACGTGATCGATGACAGGTATGAAATGGACATCTTGACCGGCAGGGGTGATTTTCACCTCGAACCCGTCAAGGTAGGGGATTTTGAATTTGAGATAGATGTTTCAATCTCTTTGACTGTCTATCCGGACGGAGCATCTTCCATCCAATATTTTGAACTGCGGGTTTATGAGGATGGCTCATTGGTCGGCTCCAATATTGACGGTGAAATGCCTATCTCATTTGATGAATCAAAATTTGAAAAACTTTTAAAATTTTGAATATGCAGGAATTATCAATTCAGCAGATCCAGGCATCGTATTTCAATGAAAATGCGCTCAGACTCCCATCCTATCAGATGTATCGGTTGTCAACTTCACAGGGTAGGTACTATTACACTTTCGTAGATGGGAAGCCGAAATTTTACATCTCAGTAACCCATTTGTTGGGTCGTTACACTCCGGCCAACCCACACCTTATAAAATGGATGGCCCAAAAGGGTGAAGAAGCAGCAGACAGGCAGAAAAATCAAAGAGCGGCTTATGGAACCCTTATGCACATAGTCAATGAGGAGCTTATGATCAATGGAGGCATTGATTTGGACCAACTCCCTACCCTTGTCGATGAATATTTTGAGGAAAATGAAACGCATGGGGCAGATAAAAGTGAGTTTTTAAGGGAATTGCAGAAAGACGTGTTGAGTTTTGCTCAATTTATGATTGACAGGGAGGTTGAACCCATTGCAGTAGAACCCATCCTTAAATCCGATGAATTTGGAACCGCAGGGGCCATTGATCTTTTTTGTAAGATGAAATTCAATGGCAAACAGGTATATGCCATTGTAGATGAAAAGGGTGGTAAAAAAGGATTTTATCCCGACAATGAGCTTCAGCTTGCTTATTACAAACATGCGATCCTTGAAGAATGGCCGGAGTTTAAAGGTCAGGACATCATGCTTTTTAATTGGTGTGGATCCAACTGGCAGAAAAAGCCAACTTATACCTTAAAGAATCAGACTGGCAAACATTCTTATGACGAATTGAAGATTTATTCCGATCTGTACAGAATGGATGCAGCAAAACATCCCATTGGAAAAACCAATCTCATTCAGGTATCAGGCAAGTTAGAGGTTGCCAATGGGAACTTGGTGGAGAATTATTCATTAGTAAATATTAACGACAAAATCAGCAACCATGAGCAGAATCAAAAACAGGAACATCCAACAGAAAACACCCTTACCAATCGTAGGGAAGATCCGAGTAGGAGAAAAAACCAAGAACAATCAGGGCAGGGAATATCCGATAAGCCTCGACTACTTTAAAGCTACCGGAAATTATGCCACTCTGTTTACTGAGGTTTATGGAGACAAGCCCAATCAGATTCAGATTATCTTCATTACGGATGATGATAAGGTATCCTGTCATGAAGAATGGGAAGGCCGGGAGAAAAAAACCGGAAACCTTGCAGGAACATCCGATGGAGAATCTTTTAGGCTTTGGAATTATCAGAATGAAAGGTATGAGCTATTTACTGACAAGGAGTATCTGAAAAAATATACCGAGGAGCATGGGATCCAATGGAGCGTGATCCTGACTCTGAATTTCATTGTTCCTAAGATTAAGGGAGTATTTGGAATGTGGCAACTCCAAACCAAAGGAACGAAGTCAAGTATTGAAAATATCATCAATACTTATGATTCTTTGAAGGAACATGCAGGGACAATCTGCAATATCCCTTTCGATTTACAGGTGCAGAAAGTAACCGGGCAGAAGCCGGGTCAAAAGCGAAAATATCCTGTAATTTCTTTGGTACCGCACATTTCAGCAAAAAACGTGGAAATGGTAAGAAATTTCCTGGAAGGCGGGGGAGAGATCAATAAGCTGGGGATGCTCACCGATGAAAAGATCAATCAATTGCAGTTAAATGACAAAAACAAATAGTTATGGTAAATGAAATTCATCTTATAGGGAATCTCGGAAAGGATCCCGAAGCAAAGCACCTGGATGGAGGTAATATGGTTGCCAATCTTGCGGTGGCCACATCCAAAAAGTACAGGAACAAATCCGGAGAGCGGGTCGAGTCCACTCAATGGCATACTGTTGTTGTTTGGAGGAGGCTTGCTGAAATAGCAGAAAAATATCTTCAGAAAGGAGATACGATTTACATCAAGGGTGAGGTGATATATGACAAATACCGGGATAAAGATGGCAATGATCGAATAAAGGCAAAAGTGGTAGCCAATTCCTTGCAAATGCTGAAAACGAAAGGAAAAAAGTCTGAAAATGAAAGTCCTTTTGGCAATGATCAGCAACGATCATCCGGCAATGAGCAGGAAAACATTGGGGATGTAAAGGATCCTATGGATATGATCCCGGATGCAGAGGATGATATGCCCTTTTAACCTTTGCTTATGAAAACATTTGTTATTCGCACCAATAATGCCAGGGATAAGTTGATTGAGTTTCTAAAAGAGGCTCCGCTCCCCTATAAGATCATGCAACAGCCGTTGGGCATGAAGCGAACGATTGATCAGAACGCTTATTTGTGGGGTGTAGTTTATAGGCGGATAGCAGATTATTCAGGCCAAACAACCGATGAAGTACATGAGGGGTACAAAGAAAAATTCAGGTTGGAGTATTCGCCCGACAAAAAAGGTATCTGGAAGTTGAGGAAACGATCCACAACGGAAGATTCCATTTATGAAAGCTGGGAATATGCCTTATTTGTCCGGGCGGATGCTATGGTTGAAATGGGATTACAGATTGAATTGCCCCATGAAAATTTTGTTAATGAATTGGATTTTAAAACAGAAGTAGGATATGATGATGGAGAAATATCAGCTTCACAGGGATTGGATGATGACCATTTATCGAGATGGGAAACGTACAGCCGTAACGTTCGCAAGGCTGAACAAAAATGGCTTTTGGATGAAGTCGGAAATCACATTTAAAGGAAGCATTCACAAATTCACATTTCCGGAAATAATATTTATTGCAGGATGATTACAGGTTTTGAAGAAATAACAAAAGACTTGACGGACTACGAATATCAGAAAGTAGTGCCAATGGTATATGCAGGATTAAAGAATAAGGTTGGTAAAGAACAGGCCGTTTCAAACAGTTACATGGTTGATAAACTGAAAGAAAAGGGAGTCCAAACAAGCACTCGCCGGATCAGGAAGATCATTCATTTTCTAAGGATAACCGGAAAAATTAAAGGTTTGATAGGCTCAAGCAAGGGATACTATATAACCTACAATCAGGAAGAATTGCAGGAATATTGTAAATCATTGGAGGAGAGAGCCAATTCCATATTATCCATCAAAGAGATACTGGAAAAGCAATTATGAAGCTAAAATCACTGCAACAAAGCAAAATTGATCGAAAACTCCAAAAGCGGAAAGAATACCTTGCATTGTATTTTCCGGTCTGTATTTTTTGTGGTCATTTATGTAAGACAGGAGATTTGGTTCATTTGATACCGAGATCCTGGCAGAGCAAAAATTATTCCAGGGAGGAGCTTCAAACATTGCCAATGAATACATGGCTCGGCCACCGGGAGTGCCATAACATTTTCGACAATCATCCATCCGAGGCTTTGGAGTTGCTTCCATTTATCCCATCCGCAATGATGATCATTAAGGAAATTGATATCGAATATTATTATCAGAAGTTAAATCTCATAAAAAGTTAATTGTATTTAACAGACCCAATATGCGAAACAATATACAATATTTCAGACATGAATGCTCGGCTTACAGGAACCG
>CAYNPZ010000201.1:0-283 GCA_964399175.1 uncultured Bacteroidales bacterium
TTTTCAAAAAAATTCAAAACAAACCAATATGACAAGGGCACTCATGAAAATTTTTGACTTTTTTTTCTCATTTCTTTTGCTTCGTATCGAAATATTACCTATCTTGCTTGCCAGTTTTTAAACCCTTCAATATGCGCTGTATATGGAGGTAATTTTTTTAACATAAAAAATAAAGAACCATGCAAAATTTAATTGATTTTATTTTAACAAATGAAGAGCGAACCGAATTGAATGGGGCGCTCAGTAGCATCGATCGTATATTGATATCTAAGCTCAAGCTCCT
>CAYNPZ010000201.1:293-6917 GCA_964399175.1 uncultured Bacteroidales bacterium
AAATGAGCAAAAATGGGATATGGTGAATATGGGAAACAGAAATATGGGTTTTGTGATTAAGGCCCGGGAAATTGCCGATAAGAATTCAGACCTTATTCCTGATTTTATTGACATAGAAGCCTTCAGGACCGACCTGGATTCTACGGTTACCCTTCGGGAGTTGTATAGAACTTTTGAGGATACTGCCAAAATGCTGAATGACTCCCTGATGCTTGCCGGCAGTGAAGCATTACAGGCTGCACTGGCTTTCTATGCCTATCTTAAAATTGCAGCCAGGTCCAAAGTACCCGGTGCCAGAAGTGCTTACGAGGAACTTTCAGAGTATTTTCCGGGCAGAACTGCTGAAAATACCGATGAAGAAGCCACGGAAACGACCTGAGTGAAGGGCTTTGTAATCACCGGGAGGGTTTGTGTCGACAGCGCGGATGCAAACCCTTTTCTATTTCAGAGGATTCAACTTGCTCTTCGGGGCATCGGGCAAAATATCCGAAACATCGGGCAGGAGGCATTAAAATCTGTTTTTTTCTGTTCCGGGGTATGAAAATTGCTATCGGAAAGGGGGAAATTTTCTGTTTTAAAAGGTGAAAAATGATTGATAAAGTGTTGGAAATGATTTTTTTTTATATTGAAAAAGATCTTCATGACATTCAAAAAGTACCCTATGGACAGGGGAAAAAGATGGTACAGGTACAACGAAATATAGCACAGGCAGAACGAAATACAGCCGAAATAGAAAAGAGGACCCTTACAATAGAAAAGAAATATCCCCTGAGCTATCAAGAAATATCCCTCACTCCCTCGTTAAACACCTGCCAGATAGAAACCAACATCCTAAGGACAGAAAGAAGTATATGATGATATATATTTAAAACGATATTTTTTATCTTTAAATCATTCTGGAGTGAGAAATCATTCTGGAGTGAAACAATAAATTTAATGCTTTTATGAATTTTTTATCGTTTTTTTCTTTTATAGCTGCCGGATTGGCTTCCAATGCCATAACTGAGGATCAACCTGCCGATGCTGAATCAAAAACCAATGTAATCCTTATCATGGCCGATGATATGGGATATGAATGTCTCGGCTGTAATGGAGGTTTGTCTTATGACACGCCTCACCTGGACCAGATGGCAGAACAAGGAAAACGCTTTACCCATTGCTATTCAACTCCCATTTCTTCTCCTTCGCGTGTAAAAATTATGACCGGGATGTACAATTATAGGAACTATGAGGCGTGGGCTTATCTTAATCCAAATGAGAAGACTTTTGGTAATGTAATGAAAGAATCGGGATATGCTACATGTATTGTGGGTAAATGGCAATTAAACGGGAAAAGGGATGAATTGCCGGGCTGGCAGGACAATGATAGGCCAAAGACTTTCGGTTTTGAAGAGTATTCCCTTTGGCATCTTTCACAAAAACCCAAAGGTAGTCGTTATGCAGATCCTTTAATTGAACAGAACGGAAAAATACTGAAGGGAGTCGAAGATTCATACGGTCCGGATATATTTTCTGATTACGCCCTTGATTTCATGGAAAAAAATAAGGATCAGCCTTTTTTTCTATATTATTCCATGGTATTACCCCACTTTCCTTTTGTTCCAACCCCCGCTTCAGATGAGTGGGAAGATAAGGAAAAACGGTATAAGGAGGATAAGCGTTATTTCAAGGATATGGTGGAATATACCGATATGCTTGTAGGGAAGGTCATTCAAAAAGTCAAAGAATTGGGAATCGCTGATAATACCCTCATCATTTTTACAGCAGATAATGGCACGCATCGACCTCTTGTATCACAAACAAGAGGGGGTCCGGTACGTGGAGGAAAAGCCATGACAATTGATGCAGGAACCCATGTACCATTAATTGCTTATTGGCCGGGGCATATAAAATCTGGTTCTGTTTACGACGGACTTATCGGCTTCAGCGATTTCTATCCTACGCTTGCCGATGTTGCGGGAAAAAATGTTGAATCTGACGGAAAAAGCTTTCTGCCGTTATTGCGTGGAGATCCGTATAAGGAACGGGAAACGGTTTTCGTAAATTATGATCCGATGCACAGTAATTATATCAATCAATTTCGCGATCGTTTTGTACGAACCAAAGAATATAAACTTTACCAGGATGGAAGGTTCTATCATATACCTACTGATAAGCGTGAGCAGGATCCGATATCCCTTAAAAATGTATCGTGGGATTCCGGAGAGATAAGAAATCCGGTTTCGATGGAACATGTGTCATGGGAAGTGATTCAAACAAGAAGAAAATTACAAAATATACTTGATCAGGCGCCGGAATGGGAGGAAGATCGATAAAATAATTCACACTCCTTTGCAGTGAAGTGCTTTATCTATGCAAATAAAGGATAGAAGGGCTTAAAGGGTTCGAAAGTATGTAATATATTTATTAATTAAATTCTTATTAAACTTGAATTATAATCTAAAGAGTGAAAGTATGAAAATTGTGTCCGGAAAAATAAAACAATTATTGGCCATCTCAACATTGGCTTCTTTGGTTTTAAGTTCTTGCAAAACCGATGAGAATGGGGAAGAACGGGAAAAACCCAACATCCTGTTTATTGTGGCCGATGATCTGGGTTGGAAAGATGTGGGTTATATGGGCAGTGCGTATTATGAAACGCCCAATATTGATGACCTTGCCAGTGAGGGCATGATATTCACCAATGCTTACACCAATGCAGCCAATTGTGCGCCTACGCGGGCTTGTCTTATGTCCGGTCAATATTCTCCCCGACATGGTATTTATACTGTTAATGATGCCGACCGGGGAGTGGATTCCCTTAGAAAGCTGATGCCAATCAGAAATAAAACACTGCTTGATACGGGTATAGTTACGATAGCAGAGGCACTCAACCGTAAAGGCTACGTAAGCGCCAGTATGGGCAAATGGCATCTTGGGGATTATCCTACCCACGGTCCCGAATCTCAGGGCTTTGATCTGAATGTAGCAGGGAGCCACTGGGGCCATCCCTTTCATGGCTATTTCAGTCCCTATTATAATCATGCACTGGAAAACGGCTCTGAAGGAGAATATCTTACCGACCGTCTGACAGACGAAGCGATAAAATTCATAAAAGACAAACGGGATGAACCCTTCTTTTTGTATTTGCCTTATTATTCTGTCCATACTCCGCTACAGGCCAAAGAGCAAGAAATTAAGAAATTTAGGAAGAAAGATTCCTGGAACGGTCATAACAACCCGGTATATGCCGCGATGATTCATAGTTTAGACCGGGGTGTGGGCCGGCTTATGAATACACTTCAACAACTGGACCTGGAAAAGGAAACCATTGTAATTTTTTATTCAGATAACGGAGGTTTGGGGGGATATGAAGAGAATGGCATTGTCCAAAGAGATATAACTTCCCAGGCTCCTTTGCGCGGAGGCAAAGGAATGTTCTATGAAGGAGGTATCCGGGTTCCATTGGTATTCCGGTGGCCTGGTAAAATAGAAGAAGGGACCGAATGTGACACACCTGTTATAAGTGTGGATTTTTATCCTACTTTTCTTGATATTCTCGGTATTGAGAAAAAGGAAGAAAAGATACTTGACGGAAAAAGCATGCTTCCTTTGCTTAAACAAGAAGGAAATTTTGAACGGGAGGCCCTGTACTGGCATTTTCCTGCTTACCTCCAGGGAAACGAGGGGACATTCAGGACCCGGCCTGTCAGTGTAATCCGATCAGGGAACTATAAACTGATGGAATTTTTTGAGGATGAACGACTGGAGCTTTATAACCTGGAAGAAGATATCGGCGAAGGAAACGATCTCTCGGATGAGATGCCGGATAAAACCCGCGAGCTTCATCAACAACTAAAAAACTGGAGGGAGCATATCGACGCACCGGTGCCCCAAAAGAAAAATCCGCTGTATTATGAATTTAATTAACCTGAATGACTCACTTTATAAAAATATAAGCTATGAAACATCTTAGTTATCACCGGGTAAAACCGGCCTTTCTGATCAATTTGGGAGCAGCCGCGCTGATCACCATGCCTTCCTGTAGTGGCGAAGGTGAGAAAGACGCCAAAGAGGATAAAGCCCAAAAACCCAATATTGTCTATATTTTAACCGATGATTTGGGATACGGTGATGTGGGCTGCTACGGCCAGGATAAGATCGAAACTCCCAATATTGATGAACTTGCCGAAGAGGGCATTCTTTTCACTCAGCATTATTCGGGTTCTCCTGTATCTGCCCCCGCCAGATGTGTATTACTGACCGGCAAACATACCGGTCATTCCTATATTCGAAGCAATGATCCCTTAGGGGAACGCGGAGATGTCTGGGATTTCGAAAAAGCCAGCAAAGATCCCGGCCTGGAAGGTCAAAGGCCCATTCCCGATGAAACCGTTACTATAGCGGAAGTGCTTCAGGGGGCTGGTTATACCACAGGATGTGTTGGCAAATGGGGGCTGGGTCCGCCAATGTCGGAAGGAGCCCCAAATAATCAGGGTTTCGACTTCTATTACGGGTACATCTGCCAACGCCAGGCCCATACTTATTATCCGCTCCATCTTTGGAAAAACGATGAAAAAGATACGCTGGACAACAAGCTGGTGCCGCCACATACTGAACTGCATGAGGAAGCCGATCCTTATGATTCCGAAAGCTATTCCCGGTTTCGGCTGACCGATTATGCCCCGGATTTGATGATTGAGGAAACCATGAAGTTTCTGGAGCGTAACAAACAGGATCCCTTCTTTATGTATTATGCCACTCCCATTCCTCATTTGCCCTTGCAAGCCCCCAAACGGTGGGTGGACCATTACGTGGAAAAGTTCGGTGATGAGGAGCCCTATACAGGAGATAATGGATATTTTCCCAGCCGCTATCCCCGGGCTACCTATGCAGCCATGATCTCCTACATGGATGAAAATGTGGGTAAAATCGTGGATAAACTGAAAGAAACGGGTGTTTATGAGAATACATTGATCATTTTTACCAGCGACAACGGCCCAACATATACAGGCGGAGCCGATACCCCTTGGTTTAATAGCGGAGGCCCTTTCAAGGAAGAACGTGGATGGGGCAAAGGCTATCTTCATGAAGGGGGCATTCGTGTACCCATGATCGCAGCCTGGCCGGGGAAAATCGAGCCGGGCACGGTGAGCAATCACATTTCAGCATTCTGGGATGTCTTTCCCACCCTTTGTGATGTGGCAGGTGTTGAACCTACACAGGATGTAAATCTTGATGGGATAAGCTTTCTGCCTGCACTCCTGGGTCAGGACGACCAGGAAGAACATGAGGTAATGTACTGGGAATTTCCTTCCTATAACGGACAACAGGCGGTTCGTTTTGGTAAATGGAAGGCTATCCGCAAAGATATCTTTGACGGTAACATGGAGGTACAGCTTTATAACCTGCATACCGACCCCATGGAACAACACGATGTATCGGATCAGTATCCTGAAATTTTGGAGAAAGCAAAAGAATATATGAAAGAAGAGCGGAAGTCACCCGTTGTAGAAGGATTTCGGATGAAGCAACTGGGCGATACCCTATGAGGCATTTACCTGTTTATCTGGGTTAGGGCTATGCCCTGAATCGATCATTGAATATTTATATAGAATCTACATAAAATCTACGTATTATGCAACACTTAAAGTACATCGGACTCGGACTTACGGCCCTGTCGTTTATCACAGTAAAATGTGATACCAAAGAGGAAAAGCCTCCCAACGTGGTGTTTTTCCTTGTTGATGATCTGGGCTGGAAAGATATTGGATCTTACGGGAGTGAATTTTACGATACCCCGAATGTGGATGAACTGGCTGAGGATGGCATGCGTTTCACCGATGCCTATGCTGCCTGCCCGGTTTGCTCGCCTACCCGGGCAGCCATTATGACGGGAAAACACCCGGTTACCATCAACATCACCGACTGGATACCCGGAATGGGTTATGAAAGAGCAGAGAATCCGCAGTTAAAACCACCCGAAGACATTCACAACATGCCCCTGGAGGAGATTACCCTGGCAGAAGCTTTGAAAGAACAAGGTTACAAGACCTTCTTTGCAGGAAAGTGGCATCTGGGCCAAACGGCCGAATACTGGCCCGAGCACCAGGGATTTGATGTTAATAAGGGAGGCCATAACAAGGGCAGTCCGCCCGGCGGATACTATTCACCATACAACAATCCGCGACTGGAAGATGGTCCGAAAGGCGAATACCTGACCAACCGGCTGGGCGATGAGTCGCTGGAGTTCCTGGAATCGGTGGAAGATAATCCTTTTCTGTTGTATCTTTCTTTTTACACGGTACATACACCCATCCAGGGCTGCGAGGAGTTTGACTCCCTTTATAAGGAGAGAAAGCAGGAGCTACCCAACCAGGGAGCGGTCAAAACACGCGAGGAGCACCGCGGGGAAACGAGACTTAACCAGAGCAATCACAAGTATGCTGCCATGGTCCGGTCCATGGATAAAAATGTAGGAAGGGTGCTGGGTAAGCTTGAAGAGCTCGGCATGAAGGAAAATACCATCATCATTTTTACTTCCGACAACGGAGGGCTGACCACAAAAAGAAATCCCGGTCCAACTTCTGTCACTCCGCTCAGGGCCGGCAAGGGCTGGTGCTACGAGGGAGGCATCCGCGTTCC
>CAYNPZ010000202.1:0-6906 GCA_964399175.1 uncultured Bacteroidales bacterium
TGGCGCCAGGGAGCATTGGCAGGAGGCTCACCCGAGCAGGCTTTCTTTGTTGCAGTTGGTCTCGGAGAAACCATGACCGCCCAGGACATACTCGAAGGAAGAATGAATATAGAAATCGGATTGGCTGTCGCCAGACCGGCAGAATTCATTGTACTTAAATTTTCGCACCTCATGCAATCGGGTTAAAAGGCATTTTCCTGAAAGCCTTTCAGCAATAAAAAGGAATAATCACAAATGAATAGAAAGTTAAATCAAAAAATTCAGAAATCATGGCAGAATATCCATTACCAAAATTTCACTTCGAAGTAGACTGGGGTGAAGACAGAAAGATTGCTTTTACCGAAGTTTCCGGTCTCGATGTGGAAACGGAACTGATCGAATACCGGGAAGGATCAAGCAAAGAATATTCCAAGATCAAGATGCCCGGAATGATCAAGTACAGCAACATTACCCTGAAAAGGGGAACCTTTAAAGGGGACAATGACTTCTTTAATTGGTGGAATGCCATCAAATTGAACAAGGCACCCAGGGAATCGATTACCATTAACCTGCTCAACGAAAACCATGAAGCTATCGTGACCTGGGAAGTAAAAAATGCATGGCCTGTTAAGGTGCAATCCACCGATCTGAAAGCAGACGGCAATGAAGTGGCTGTCGAAACCATGGAGCTGGCTCATGAAGGGCTTACTATTACCAATAAATAAATAAACGGGTAGTTCTATGGCAGAATATTATCCACCGGTAGGGTTCCACTTCTCAGTAGACTTTTCTGAAATAAGTGATAAGTCTAATGACACCAGATTTCAGTCGGTGTCGGGTTTGGATGTGGAATTGGAGACCGAAACCATAAGGGAAGGCGGTGAAAACAGGTTTGAGCATGTACTGCCGCTCCGGAGCAAATATCCAAATTTGACTTTAAAAAGGGGTATGCTCAAAGATTCAAAGGTCATCGACTGGTGTCTGGATGCTTTCAATAATCTAATCATAGAACCACGATCTATAGTGGTCAAGCTGCTTCATTTTGAAAAGCAGGAGCAGGATGATGAAGTTACATGGGAACAGAAGCCTCTTGTATCATGGAATATAGTCAATGCCTGGCCGATTAAGTGGAACATTTCCGATCTGAGTGCTGAGGACAGCAACCTGGTCATTGAGACCATAGAATTTAGATATCAATATTTTACAATTGAAAAGTAAGTTATGCCTATTGAAATCAAGGAATTGCACATAAAAACCTATGTTGGTGAAGAGGAAAAACCGGAAACCAACGCTGGTTTAGAGGATACAGAAAACATAAGAAATCTGAAAAGCAAGATTGTTGCAGATTGTGTCGAACAGGTCATGCAGGTTTTGAAAGAAAAAAAGGAAAGGTAGCTCCTTTCAATCCTTGCTTCATGTATGGATAATCTCAACAGTCAACCTAAACCTTTGAATGATGTCAGATGAATTGACCAAAATGAAAATAGTGGCCTACAAGGACCCGGAATTCAATGAAAAAGTGGAGGAAGGAGAATTTACCTCACTGGTCAATCCCGAATCTTATTCTTACAAATATAAGATTGACACGGATGATGAGCAACCACCCGGTACAAGCGCCACAGAGGTAAAATTCAACAAGATCAAACCCGAAGAGCTTGACTTTGAATTCATCTTTGACAGTACTGGGGCCTTGCCGGGAGCTCCCGCTTCCGATGAGGGGGTTGTGAATGACGTTGAAAAGCTCAAAAAAGTGGTTCTTGAATACAATGGCGAAACCCATAAGCCCAACTATCTGCGTATAAGCTGGGGTACCCTGCTTTTCAAGGGTACCCTGACCCAAATGGATGTCAATTTCAAGCTTTTCAAATCCGATGGTACACCAATCCGTGCCAAGGCCAAAGGGAAATTCAAGGGTTTTGTGGAAGATGACCTGCGGGCAGCAAAAGAGAATGCACAATCACCCGATTTGACCCATATCGTGGTAGTGAAAGAAGGTGATACTTTACCGCTTATGTGTTCACGTGTTTATGGTGATCCCAATTATTATATGCATGTAGCAGCCTATAATAACATTGTCAATTTCCGGAAAGTGGAAGCCGGAACCGAATTGTTTTTTCCACCTATTGATAAGTCTGCTCAGGAAAAATAAAACAAATATATGAGTAACGAAAGAACCATAGAAACACCAAAAACTTCTGATCTGGTTACACAAACCATTAAGGTCAATGGGGAGGAGGTATCACGCAAACTGAATATTGCAGCCATCACTGTCAACAAAGAGATTAACAGACTCCCGTCGGCGCGCATCAGCATTTATGACGGCAATGCAGCATCCGGTGATTTTCCCGTAAGCAATACCGATCTCTTCACTCCGGGCAATAACGTGGAAATACTGGCTGGCTACCATTCAGAGGAGGATACCATCTTCAAGGGGGTAATTGTTAAAAACAACATCAGAATGAGAAGGGAAGGTTTGCCCCTGTTCACTGTGGACTGCCGGGATGCATCTTACAAAACAAGCCTCATTCAAAAAAGCCGGTATTTCTATGAAAAGAATGACAGTGAGATCATTAAAGAGATACTTGGTGACTACGAACTTGAAACGGATATAGAAAGTACGGAGGTAACGCATCCTGAAGTGATTCAGTTTGATGTCACCGACTGGGATTTTATCATGACCCGTATCGATTTAAACGGCAAGGTTGGATTGGTTGATGACGGGGAATTCAGTGTGAAGTCCCCGGAAATTTCTGATGAAAAAGTGGTAAAAGTGACCTATGGGGCTACCATGCTGGAATTCGACGGGGAAATTGATGGCAGGTTACAATATTCAGGAGTAAAGGCGTTTAGCTGGAATTATCATCTCAGGAAATTTCCGGGGCAGAAGCATCGGAACCAGGTACATCAGAACCAGGCAACATCTCGGCGAAAGACATTGCCAGTTCTCTTGAAATGGAAGTCTTTCAGATGCAGCATGGAGGAAGCCTGAGCGATGAAGTTATGCAATTATGGGCCGATGCCAGGTTATTGAAGAATCGCCTGGCGAAGGTTCGCGGTCGTGTCAAATTTAAGGGTAAGGCTGATGTAAAACCGGGAAAAACAATTGCCATCGAAGGAGTTGGAGACCGGATGAGTGGCAATCACTTTATCAGTGGTGTCCGGCATCAGATATACGAAGGAAAATGGGAAACGGATGTTCAGTTTGGTCTGGATCCCAAATGGTTTACAGAATTGTACGACAACGTCCGAAGCAAGCTATCCACGGTGTCTTCGCTGGTCAATGGTTTGCAGGTTGGAGTGGTGACCAAACTGGAAGGTGATCCTGACGGAGAAAACCGCATACAGGTCAAGTTACCGGTAATTAATCCCGATGAAGAGGGGGTATGGTCAAGGCTCGCCTGCCTGGATGCCGGAGACGGCAGAGGAACTTTCTTCAGGCCGGAAATTGGGGACGAAGTCGTAGTAGGGACTTTTGCCAGTGATCCTTTAAACCCGGTTGTTCTGGGGATGCTGCATAGCAGCGCAAAGCCAACCCCCAAAGAATTATCTGATGACAACCACGAAAAAGGATACATCTCAAGAAGCGAAATGAAGCTTCTCTTCAATGATGACAAGAAGTCGGTTACACTGGAAACGCCGGCAGGCAAAACATTTAAGATTGATGAAGATGCGGGCTCCATTGTGCTGGAAGATGAAAACAGCAACACGATAACCATGAATTCAGATGGCATCAGCATGGAAAGCGGGAAAGATTTGAATATCAAAGCAACGGGAGATGTCAATATAGAAGGGGTCAATGTCAACACCAAAGCCCAGGCAAGTTACAAGGCTGAAGGAAGTGCAGGTGCCGAACTAACATCCAGCGCCAATGTAAAAATACAAGGAGCGTTGGTCCAAATCAATTAACAGCTGGCAAATGACAACAAATGACAACCGAATGACAATGAATGACAACTGAATGACAACGAATGACAACTGAATGACTATTAAATTCCATAACATAACAAACCAGTAGTATATCATGAACCATTAACCAGATCAATATGCCAGCAGCAGCAAGAATAAACGACATGCACACTTGTCCGATGACCAGTCCGGTCCCACACGTAGGCGGCCCCATCATGCCTCCGGGAAAACCTACAGTGTTGATCGCCGGAATGCCGGCAGCACGAATGGGAGATATGGCTACCTGCTCAGGCCCTCCCGACACGATTGTGGTAGGTTCTTCCTCAGTGATGATCGGAGGGATGCCCGCCGCACGAATGGGGGATTCCACAGCTCACGGAGGCACCATTGTGCTGGGCGAATTCACGGTACTCATAGGAGGCTAATCACAAATACGACTTGACCATGGCTAAAGAAAAATCATTTCTGGGCAAGGGATGGGACTTCCCACCCGCTTTTAAAAAGGACACCAAAGAAGTGTCAATGATCGAGGCAGAAGAGGATATCCAAAGCAGCCTTGAGATTCTGCTCTCTACCCGGCTCGGCGAACGCATCATGCAGCCAAAATATGGCTGTGAGTTGGACGAGCTGATATTTGAACAACTGACAACCACTATGAAAACTTATATCAAGGATCTGATCACCACAGCCATCTTGTATTACGAACCCAGGATCGATGCCGAAAATATAACTTTCCAATCCAGAGATGCGGAAGGACTTGTTTTGATCAATATAGAATATAGAATACGCTCCACCAATGCCAGAAAAAATATGGTGTATCCCTTTTATCTGAAAGAAGCTGGTAAGGAATCATAAATAACCCCAAAAAAGGCAGTTTAAAAAGTGAAGTACCTGAAGAACGAAATACAACGCGACGGAACAAGCCAACTGGATCGCTTGCATGAAGCGCTCTCTTCCGAATACGTCAAAATTGACGAGCGGTCGGCCGAAGACCACCTCGAATATTTTTACAGGCTGGCTGAATACATTGTATATTATAATGAAAAAAATATTGAAGACAACCATTGGCAGGATTTCCTTTCGGAATTTAAAGACCAGGACTCGGTTCATAAAACTCTGGAGAAATGGGAAAACACAGGAGAGGCCAAACCTCACCAGGCATTGCTGGCAACCTATCTGAAGCTCCTGGAATATGCGGTAAATGATATCAACAAACTGGGGCAAAAGCATCTCGATTTCTTTTACAACAGGGTGCTTAGAATAGAGCGGCAGGAATTGCAGCCCGATAAGGTACATGTTTTGTTTGAACTTGCCAAAAACAGGGAGCGTTATAAGCTGGACAAGGGCACATTACTGGATGCCGGGAAAAAAGCCGACGGTTCACCCAACTACTATGAATTGACCAAAGAAATCATCCTAAACCAGGTTAAGGTTCAATCCCTGAAAAGTGTATTCGTGGAAACCGGAGATGACTTCGAAATCTACTCGGCACCTGTAGCCAACTCCAGGGATGGCCGGGGCAAACCCTTTGAATCCGCCAATGCCATGTGGAGGGCTTTCGGAGAATCCCAGAAAGATAAAAGCGGACCGTCAAAAACAATGGAAGATGCATCGGTGGGTTTTGCCATTGCCTCAAAGGCATTATTTTTACAAGAAGGAAGCCGCACCATAACGCTGAAAATATATACAAACATACCTTTTCCAGAAACAAAAGAATTAAAGTATGCATTCAAAGCTTATCTGAGCAGTGAAAAAGGATGGATACATGCAAATGTTAAAGATGGGGTACTGAAAAATTCAGAAAAAGGGGTTGAAGCTAAAAACGACCAGGCAGATAAGCAAGCCGCATACAACAGGACCATAGAATTGAAAATAGAACTCACCAAAGAGCAGCCTTCCGTGACTGCCTATAATCCTGCAATTTTAAGCGACGGCTTTCCTTCTGGCCAACCAGTGCTGAAGCTTTTGCTTAACCACGAGCTCAATCCATTCCCATATAAATACCTGAAAGATGTTGAAGTTAAAAAAGTTGAGATAACGGTTGATGTGAAAGGGATGACAAACCTCCTTTTAAGGAATGACCAGGGGCCCATACCCATTGGTAAGCCTTTCATGCCTTTCGGCCCTACTCCCAGGGTGGGATCCTCGTTTATCGTGTCTTCCGCCGAAATAAAATCGAAGAGGTTAATCTCGGAAAGCATCACATTATACTGGGATGCTTTACCCGGCAATAATTTGTACACACATTACGAGGATTATCTCATTGACAATTCAGTATCCCTCACCAACAAGAGCTTTAAAGCAAATTTATACACCTATAAGGCAAAAAACTGGATAAAAGTTAAGGATCAAAAAGCTCTGTTTTGCGATAGTGCCAGGGAACCAAAAAAATTAGATATAGAACTCGATGATGAAAAAGCATCAGAAAATAAGCCTAGTCCGACGTTGGAACTCTATCCCAATTCCATACTGTTAGAATTGGACAGGACGTTAGACAAGGACAACAAAGAAATTACAAATCTGACGACTTTCGGGCACCAGGAGTTTAACAATCTTTATACAAATGTTGCCATCAAGAAAGCCAAAAAAGGAGGAAACGGGCCTTCCCTTCCAAACCAACCCTATACACCCTTGCTAAAACAGGTAACCCTGGATTACACAGCAGAAGACCAGGTTTTGCTTTCAGATATCAATACAGGAAACCGGTTTTTTCACATTAATCCATTTGGGATAAATGAAATAAAAGGGAACACCAATTACCGAATGCTCCCATATTACAACCACCAAGGCAATTTCTATATTGGTCTGGATGGTTTTACACCTCCAGGCAACATAAGTTTGCTTTTTCAGGTGGCAGAAGGCACTGGTGAAATAAGTAGCAACACACCGGCCGAATCAATATCCTGGAGCTATCTAACCAGTTCCGGATGGAAAACCTTGAGCTCGGTAGAGGTGATCACAGAAACCACACGGGGTCTGCAAAAAACCGGAATCATAGAATTTGCACTAGGCAGCGATGCC
>CAYNPZ010000203.1:0-1492 GCA_964399175.1 uncultured Bacteroidales bacterium
ACGGTTTGAAGCAGTAGACAAACGGTTTGAGGATATGAATAAAAGGTTTTCCATGATGTTTACCTTTATGAATATCGGGTTTGCCATTCTTGTTCTGCTTACGGTAATATTTAAGTTTATTTCCTGAAGCGCATTATTTTACTTTACCCTAGGCCCTCTTTTCCATATATTCTGCTAACTTTTTCTGAACAAAATTATTCGGTTCCCATTCTTTTGTTTTCTTTGCACTGCCAAAACAAAAGTCCATGAGGAAAGAATACATCAAGCCGGGAGTGCCGTTTGACCCCTCCAGGTTTCCTTTTCCGTATGCCTGGATGGTACTTTTTGTAGGCATCATTGGCTTTGTGATGAGTGTACCGGGGCAGACTCTTGGTGTTTCGGCCTTTACCGATTATCTGATAGAAGATTACGGCCTGACGAGAAACCAGCTAAGCATGGCATACATGGGCGGGACACTTGTCAGCGGGCTTATTATCGGAAGGGCCGGTAAACTTTATGACCTATACGGGGCCAGGATCATTGCCATATTAGCTGCCGCAATGATTGGAATTGTACTGGTATATTTAACCCATCTGAATTTTATAGCCAGTTCAATCAGCCAGGCATTGCCGGTGCTCAATAAGACCATCATTACGATTATACTCTGTGTTATTGGATTTTTCACCCTTCGATTTTTTGGCCAGGGCGTACTTACCATGACCAGCAGGAACATGGTGATGAAGTGGTTCGAGAACCGCAGGGGGCTGGCCAATGGTTTTCTGGGCGTATTTGTTGCATTTTCCTTTTCCCTGTCACCCCAAATATTCAACGAGGGTATCAATGCAGTAGGCTGGCGGGATACCTGGCTGATTACCGCGCTTATCGTGGGTGTGGGGTTTCCGCTGTTGGTTTTCATATTTTACAGAGACAATCCGGAGCAATGCAATTGTAACGTTGACGGCACAAAAAAGAATCTGGCCAAAGAAAAATCAAAATCTACGCCCAGGTTAAAAGATTTCACCTTAAAGGAGGCAATCAGGACCTATTCATTCTGGGTGTTCAATCTCTCCCTTGCTATACATGCACTGATCATTACGGCGTTAACCTTTCATATTGCATCGATTTTTGAGGTAGCAGGCTTGAGCCAGGAACAAGCCGTTTCTGTTTTTCTTCCCGGCTCCATTATATCCGTCGTACTGAACTTTAGCAGTAGCTGGTTGAGTGATTTCATCAAACTTAAATATCTTTTAATGGCACATCTGAGCGGTTTGTTACTCCTCCTTCTGTCAATAGTTCTACTAAAACCATTACCTGTAGGATATTGGCTTGTTATTATAGGTTATGGAATTTCAATGGGCCTGTTCAGTGTCATTTCGAATGTTACCTGGCCACGCTTTTTTGGGATAGGCCATCTCGGCTCTATTTCCGGTTATGTTCTGGGATGGTCAGTTGTGGCCAGTTCCATTGGTCCTTATTTTTTTAGTCTGTCGCATAACCTTACCGGTCGTTACAC
>CAYNPZ010000203.1:1592-6886 GCA_964399175.1 uncultured Bacteroidales bacterium
GTATTCACATGGTAGCTTGCCCAGCCCAGTGCGCGGGCATCCATGTGCATGGCATTCCGACAGTTCACAAAGATGTTATTCTCAACCACATTATCTCTCCCACCTCCGATAAATGCAGCGCGGGTCACATTATAGAACACATTCCCTGATATCCTGGTGCCACAGAACATGTCATCCAGATACACTCCCACTGCACCCTTAGACTTGAATCCATTAATATCATGAAGGTAGTTGTGGCGAATCACCGTGCCACGCATCGTCCAGTCCCTGCCTGCATAAATGGCTCCTGCATCATTGGATTCGAGGCAAACATCATGGATTTCATTAAACTCAATGATGTGGTTATTCCCACTGAAACCGACGGCCATATGAGGAGCATCATGAATCAGGTTATGGGCAATTTTATTGCCAACACCGCTGAGATCGATAGCAGGTGTGTACATACGATTCCACCTGGCGTAATGGTGAATATGAGTGTTATATACATAAAGGTTTGCAGGGGTGAGGGTGTTACGCTCACCACCATTCAGAGAAACACCTCCTTCACCAGTCCCGTATATCTCAGAGCGGTAAACACCACTTTCAGAAGCATCTGAAATTTGGACGGCATAATCTCCGGCATTTCTGATAATACAGTCAATGATATGGTTTTGAGTTCCTCCCCGAATCTTAACAGCCGTTTCACGACAGGCCTCAAGGGTTAGTCCTCGGAACTTAACGTAAGAGGCCTTATTCAGTTCCATTAATACTGGAATTACTGAAACGAGTGCATCTCCAGTATTGATCTTGCCTGGAGGCCAGAAGTAAATAATTCCCTCCTCCCGGTCTACATAATATTCCCCTGGCCGGTCAAGCTCCGACAGGATATTAAATCCATAAAACCACTGCCCAACACGATAACCATAGTTATGGTAAGGCGGTTCCACCGAGATAGTCTGTTCTGCAGTATCTATAGACTTTATCGCATGACGTTGATCAGACCAGTCCCAGAACCAGTAACCATGAACCCAGGCATTCTTTTCACCAACCCAGCGCTCAGGCCGCCCGCCTTCATACATAAATTTTCCGGTTTTGCTCCCTTTTATTCCCCGTACATTGCGCGTGCCCGGTTTCACAAGACCGGTGATCTTCATAAAGCCCTCGTTGGGTCCCCGCGCCAAAGACATAGGCTTCTCCTGAAAAAATAGCTCTAGCCCGTCGTCTTTTACCTGTCCATAATCATTAATACCAAGCGATTTCAAATCGGCCCGAACTACCTGATTACGGGACTCAGACGGAAGACGCTCCAGAACCGCCTTATCAGATACCTTTTCCCAATCTGATATAGCCTTGCCTCCAATAATCCGGACATCTTCTCCGGGATATCCACGATAAACGATCGGATTTCTTTCATTTCCCGAATCCTCAGTAGTCAGCTCAAAGACTTTATCTCGTGCATAAGTGCCACCTCTTAACGAGATAATTACCTTTTTTTCACGATTGATACTGCGTGCGGCATCACGGGCTTGATCAAGGGTTCTGAAAGGTTTGGCTTCAGTACCTGAATAGGTATCGTTGCCCTGAGGTGAGACAAATATCTCCGTCTTATCAGACTGGGCGATACCCTGAGTTATAATACTCATGAATAAAAGCGAAACAAAAACAGTTGTTTTCAACCTCCTGGTTTTTTGAGAAACGGACACTTTAGATACGTGCATTGGGCTGGTGCATTTTTATAATTTACAGATAATAAGTTGTTTTCTAGTAAAGTTTCTTCTTTAAAGATAGGCTATAAATTAGATAAAATCAAACCAAATACCCCAAGCAGCTTCAATGCAGACCCAAAAATGACCACAAGCAGTATATACCGTACATATCTGGCACCCCATGATACGGCAAATCTGGATGCAACAAAAGCGCCGAGCATATTACCCAGAGCAAGGATTAACCCTATCTTCCAGTTTACCTGATCATTCATAAAAAAGATGGCCAGTGCGAAAGGCGTATAAATCAATATGATCAACAATTTTATCGCATTGGCCTTCACTACATCAAAGCCAGCTCCAAGCACCAGCCCGGCTAAAAGAAAAATCCCGACACCGGCCTGAATAAATCCCCCATAAATACCAATCACAAAGAAGATGATGAACTGGAGCGTGCTCGGTTTAGACTGTACGAGCCCGGCCTGGTCTTTTACCCATTGGGCGGGCTTGTAGAGGATCAGGAAAAACATCGCAATCAATAATATTCCAATGATCCTTTGCATAACAGCCTGGTCAAGTCCTATGGCAATCCGGGCGCCTAGCAATGAACCGATCACGGCAGGCAGGGCAAGCCACAGCCCCATTCTTAAATTTAAAACTTTTTGCTGTTTAAAACTGCTTACACCTACCACATTCTGAAGAAAAATGGCGATCCGGTTGGTGCCATTGGCTACGTTGGCAGGTAATCCCAAAAACATGAGCATGGGGAGGGTTAACAATGATCCGCTTCCGGCCAGGGTATTGATGAATCCGGCAAAGAAACCCACTCCAATGACGGCTAAAATGAGGTACCACTCCATATTTTAGAATTTCAAACCAATTATGTCAATATTTAATTTAAAAAGGGGGTTTCCAATGAACCCCCTTCCTGAAAATAACAATAAAGTACCCCGATTAATAGGCAAACAATGGATACTGATTCATCGTTTGATGAACCTTCCATTTGATATCCTGAACTACGTTTTCATCCTCGATATTGGTAATGATGTTATCAATGTAATCCACAATCAGCTTGATTTTATCCTCCTGGATTCCCCGTGTGGTAATTGCGGCCGTACCAAGCCGCATACCTGAGGTCTTGAGAGGAGGCCTTGAATCAAACGGCACCATATTCTTGTTTATGGTGATGTCGGCTTTAATCAGGGCATCTTCCACATCTTTACCTGTAACATCGGGTACTTTGGTGCGAAGATCAATAAGCATGGAGTGGTTATCGGTGCCTCCGGAGATCACCTTGTATCCTTTCTCAGAAAATTGTTCAGCCATAACCCTGGCATTCTTTTGAACCTGTTGCTGATATTCCTTGAATTCAGGCTCAAGAGCCTCAGCAAAGGAAACGGCCTTGGAGGCGATCACGTGCTCCAGGGGTCCACCCTGAGTACCCGGGAAAACAGCGGAATTCAGCAGACCTGACATTTTCCTTACCGTACCTTTTTTGGTGGTAATACCCCAGGGATTTTCAAAGTTCCTGCCCATCAAAATGATACCTCCACGTGGACCACGAAGGGTTTTGTGGGTTGTAGAAGTTACTATATGGGCGTATTCGAGGGGATTATCCAGCAACCCTGCTGCAATAAGACCTGCAGGATGAGCCATATCCACCATGAAAATGGCACCTACATCATCAGCGATTTCCCGCATACGTTTATAATCCCAGTCACGGGAATAAGCTGATGCCCCGCCAATAATAAGCTTAGGTTTCTCTTTTTTAGCTACTTCTTCCATCTGGTCATAGTCAACAAGACCCGTATCCTCTTTCACGCTGTAGGATACAGCATGGTAAAGCTTACCCGAAAGGTTAACCGGTGATCCATGAGTTAAATGCCCGCCATGGGAAAGATCAAGGCCCATTATGGTATCGCCCGGGTTCAAAGTTGCCAGAAATACAGCAGCATTTGCCTGTGCCCCTGAATGGGGCTGAACATTTACGTATTCTGCATTAAATAGTTCTTTTGCACGGTCTATGGCAAGTTGCTCCGATTGATCAACAACTTCACAGCCTCCGTAGTATCTTCTGCCGGGATAGCCCTCGGCATATTTGTTCGTCATACAGGAACCCATAGCTTCCAGCACCTGTTCACTTACAAAGTTCTCGGAGGCAATTAATTCAATACCATTCAACTGACGTTGTCTCTCCTGTTCAATTAAATCAAAAATCTTGGTGTCTCTTTTCATAATTGAAAAATTTTGTTTTTTCAAAACAGTTCAAGGCCAAAATTACTTATTTAATCTATGAATTAAAAAAATTAGGAAGTTTTTTCCTTCACAAGCCAATTGAAAAGGACGGTATCAATGAACCAACAACCGCTTTCATTGTACCTTTTAGTAAAATATACAATTTTGCCTGAAAATGTAAAACAACAAAATCTTTGTAAAACATGAAAAATAATGTGCTTTTCCCGGAATTCAACGAAACAATGGATTTCAACAATCTGACATCCGGTCAGATAAAACAAGCTAAAGAGGAAACCATCTCTCATGTGAACCAAATCATAAATGAAATAACAGAAAACAGGCCGGTTGCACGTACCTATAACAATACCCTCAAACGATTTGACGACCTGATCAATGAGCTCGAAAGGATGCATTCCTCCATTTTCCTGATGGCCTATGTTCATCCTGAATCGGGAATCCGGGAAGAATCCCTGAACAGTATAAAGGAATTAAGCAGGCTGGAAAACAGAATTAAAATGGATGTGGATCTTTACCAGGCCATCAAAGAATATTCGCAAACAGATGAGGCAAACCACCTTCAAGAAGCAGGAAAAAAATTCCTGGACGACACCATTCGGGATTTCGAACAGAACGGCCTGGGATTCCCCAAAGACAAACGCGAACGGATCAAAAAAATCCAGGATGAAATATCCGAGCTGGGCATTCAGTTTGAATCCAATATCACCTCATATCAGGATACTTTGATTGTCGGGGAAAAGGAAATGGAAGGCCTGCCTGAAGATTACAAGCAAGCAAGGAAAACTCCTGAGGGCAATTACAAAATTGATCTGACTTATCCCTCCTTTTTTCCTTTTATGAAATATTCGGAATCCGACTGGGCGAGAAAGGAATTATCCAGGAAATTCAAGAATATTGCTGCTGATAAAAATCTGGAAATATTGGTAAATCTTTTAAAAAAGAGAAAAGAACTTTCGCAGTTACTGGGATATGAAACCTTTGCAGCCTATGTACTGGAAAACAGGATGGCCAAAAATCCTTCGGCAGTATGGGAGTTCGAAAATACCCTCAGAGAAAAGGTTAACAATAAAGCTAAAAAAGATTATGAAAAGCTCCTGGAGAAAAAGAAACAAAAACACAATCCCCGTTCAGAAAAAATAGAACCCTGGGAAACCACCTATTACAAAACCTTGTTATTACGGGAGGATTATCAACTCGATGATGAAAAGGTGAAGCAGTATTTTGAGCTTGACAAGGTGATTGAAGGATTGTTCGGGGTAGCAGGAAAGTTGTTCGAAGTTGAATTCAAGGAGGTTGAAGCACCTTCTGTGTGGCATGAAGATGTAAGATTGTTTGAGGTATATTCGAATGGGGAGCTGA
>CAYNPZ010000204.1:0-6871 GCA_964399175.1 uncultured Bacteroidales bacterium
GATATGGTATGGTTGTTATTTATAACGGAAAAACAGTTAATAAATTACGTTTCATTTTTTGTTGGGTTTCAAACGCTTCAGTTTAAAGCCAGTTCCGCCTCCTCATTTGCATTGGCAGGCACTGAACAGGTTTTTCAAAAAGTCAGCACGAAAATATAACATTTGGGGGGACTGGAAAACGGGATACACTGTTAAATGGTTGAGTGTTTGACAAAGAGTTTGACGTGAGTTTGAGCCGAAGAGTCACGGTTCCGTAGGGGGCCGGACAAGTTTTCACGGATTACACTGTTGTTGTTTAAAACAAATCTGAATGGGTACCAGTTCGAATAAGTTGAATTTCATTCTTATTATCAGATTTTCTCCATATTAATAACCAATCTGACTTCAAATGACATTCCCAACAATCTTTGAAATTACCTGAAAGCTTATGGGGTTTGAGTTTTGCAGGAACGGTTCCTGTTTCCTCAAGGGTTTTTATGACTTCAAATAGAATTTTGGTATTATATTTCCTTTTTTTGATTCTTTTAACGTCTTTTTCAAAACTCCGGGTATAGGAAATGGAATACATCGGACTTTTTTGCTATAATCCTAATTTGTCAGATAGGTCATTGGAATTTTCAGCTTTTTTCAATTCTCCATTCCTTGCTTCCTGAATGGCTTTTATGGTTTCTTCGTTGGGTTCTTCTTCGATAATCTCTCCACAGTTCATCTCTCTGATCAAATCGAGTATAAGTTTCCCTTTCTTTGTTTTGTTATTAATAATTACCGTGGTCATGATTGTTAATTATTTTATTTAGCATTTAAACGTAAAATCATATTATAAATTACATGTTGTTTGTCAAAAGATTGTACTTTCAAATTTGTTGGCTGCGTATAACTGCCATCCTCCTCTTTAACTCCTGTCAAACGCTCAAACCCTCAAACTCTTTAGGTTCTGGCCAGCTCCGCCTCCTCAGTCCCATTCGTGGGTACTGAAAAGGTTTTTTAAAAAGTCAGCACGAAAATATTATATTTTAGCCAACTGAGAAACTGAATATACTGTTAAATTGAAACATTGATAAATTGTTGATTGTCTGGTTGCTGGTTGCTAGTTGCTAGTTGCTGGTTTCTTGAAAATCAGGGCATAGGTACAGAGGGTTTAAAGTTTGATGTTTAATGTTTTATTCATAAGCTTTCTGATTACCAACTGTAAAATACTAGAAGCTGACTATATTCGAAAATCAGGTTCAAGGATATTATTCCTCATTCTGAGATTTTTGCTCATCGCTTTTCGTGTTCCGCTCTTCAGAATATTTCTCGTATACAGGATACCTGCCGGATCCTTCAATCGCCTTAAGAACAATATCCTTCACATTCTTATCTGCATTTTCTACTTTTTTATACAGCTGGTTCATCAGGTTGTCCTGATCCTTAATTTTATCCTGGAGCGTTTTGATGGTTTGATCTTTTAGCTTAAGTTCTCCCTGATATTCCTTTTCAAGCAATTCTTTCTCATGTTTGAACTGGGAGGTTAGGCGGTCGGTAACTTCCTTCTCCTTCTGCTGAACGGCTTCCTCCAGCTGCTTTGGAAACTGTTCGGCTTTTTGTCTGAGTTCTTTCAATTCTTCTTCACTGGCTTTGAGGTCGGCTTCTCTTTCCTGTATCTCTTTTTCAAAGGCTTCCCGTTTTTCCTTCAGTTCTTTTTCCTGTTGAGCTACCTTTTCCTTGTAGGCATCTTCGTCTTTTTTCCTTTGCTGATCCCTGTTATAAATATACTCATCTTCCTCTCTTTTTCTTTCCTTCTGTATCCGTTCCTTCTCTTCTTTCATCTCCTGTTCCATCTTCTTTTTCTCTTTATCCCAGGCTTCCCGTTTCTCTTTCATCTCTTGCTCCAATTCCTGTTTCTTTTCTTTATGGGCATTAATTAGTGCAGCGAGGGAATCGGCTTCGGCTTTGATGTCATAAATGTTTTGAAGTTTTTCTTCTTCTGTCTGAATGGCCTCCTGAATTCTGGATAATTTTTTCTGTTCCTCAACAAGGGATTCTTCAATCTTATCAAGCGACTGATTTAAATTGATCTTGAGTTTGGCAATATCCTGCATAACTTTATCAGGCTTCTGAGCGGATGCCTCATCAATCATTTTGGATTTTTGAGTTTCTTGCTGTTCGGTTTCAGGCGCATCCTGCTTCTGTTCCTCGAGTTGTTGTTTCAGCCTTTGATAGGCTTCAAGAATTTCCTTTTTTGTGTTTTTACTGCTGATTTCTTCAGGCATAAGGCTTTATTATTTACAGATAAATGGATTTTAGGCAAATTTAAATTTTTTTAATGGGGAAACTGTTGTAAGGAGTAAATTTTGATAGGATTGACTGGTTTGTGCATCGTATGTTTCCTGGTTTAGTTAAAGGTTATTATGATTTGCTCCCCTTCGCTTTTTCGGTTTATTGTTCCATCGTACATTCGTTCTTTCGTGCAATCTGGTTTCAGTTGAACACATCATAATTATGACAGCATTAGTTTCCTTGCCTTTGATCAGGGAAGCCATTACATCACAATTCATCACATCCTTCAATTAAGGAACGGTCAGGCGTCCACTTCCGTGTATCTTTTCTTTGGCTGCTCATGGTAATGGTTGCTATCCTGTATCTCAGGATGTATAATCCAGTCGGTATCGAAAGAAAGAATGGGTTTCTTTTCTTTCTTTTTGATCAACATTAAGGGAAGATAGGATAACACCCCGGCAATCAGTACTTCAATAATCATTAGTTCAATAATGGGAAGGTTTTGCAGGAGAAAGACCAATCCTATGAATATGGCATTAAATACAAGAATGGTAGAGGTTGTTTTGCTGTGCGAGTCAAACAAATGAAGCAAGCTGTGATGCACATGTTGTTTGTCGGGATTAAAAGGAGATTTAGCCTTAAGCACACGAAGTAAGAATACTCTCAAGGTGTCGAATAGCGGGACGATAAGAATTCCGAAGGAAACTGCTGGCGCTGAGGCAATGTTCATTTTTTGTTCAATCAGGTTAAGCTCGTTAAAGAGAATGATCAGAAAGGCCAACCCGAAGCCGAGAATAAGGGAACCGGTATCACCCATGAATATCTTATTTTCTCCCTTCGATACATTGTATATTAAAAATCCTAAGTATGCACCTGTTATGGCAATACTGATGACGGCCAGCTGATATTGTCCGATATAATAAAACCAAACACCCAGAGCAACAGAGGTGAGAATACCTATTCCCCCTGCCAGACCGTCGACACCATCAATCAGGTTGAAGCTGTTGGTTATCACTATGATAACAAATATAGTCAACAGGCTTCCCAGTATTGGATCAATCTGATGAATGCCCAGAAATCCATGGAGGTTTGTGAAATGAATATCACCGAGAAATACAACCAATCCGGCGGCTGCAATTTGTCCGAGCAATTTTTTGTAAGGATCGATTACCAGAATATCGTCTTTGAGTCCGATAAAAAAAATGATGAGTATACCTCCCAGAAAATACTGACAATATGGATTGATCTGGAAATCCGCAAGCGCAAGTAAAGCTATACTTATTGCGGTGAAGGTCGCAAAGCCGCCGAGTGAAGGGATCATACCTTTGTGTGAAGTTCTTCCGTTGGGGATATCTACCAGTTGTTTGATCTTGGCAACTTTTACTATGGTGGGAATGGATATCATCGTTATAGCCATAGCTATAACGAAGGTTAGGGTTGTATTTGTTAGTGGGTCAGTTAACTCCATATTAACCGGCTTTTTGTTGGGCAAAATTACAAAATATTTTTATAATCAAAATAAAATAAAATATTTTATTTAGTTACTGAAAAAATTGAGAACAATGATTGTAAATTAAAATACTGACTGATAAATATTTGTGCATATGCACCAGTTTGATTTTATATTATTTCAATGAAAAAATTGTGCCAGAATCTGTCTGTCAAATTATATATTTATAACACAAGATTGTTTTACGGTATATTCAGTCACATGTTTCAATTTTTTTCATATTCAGATATTGTTATACAGATGATATTTTTTAGAAGAAGGTTGCGGAGATGGTTCAATTTGATGGAAAAAAGGAAATAAAACAATTGCCTATTCTGCCGGAAATGCGATGATATTCAGGTTACCAGAAAAAAAATCCCAAAGAACCAGAAATAGGTCATTGCCAGGCTAAGGATAACGATGGTTACTCCAAATATTCTATAAGGCCTATGTTAATTATTTGTTGAGATGTAAATACCATAAAGGACCCCCGGAAGCCCTCCAAGAAAGGCAAGAACAAATCCCAGTATGATCCAGGTCCGGTGGAGTTTTTTTGGTGTTTTCATTGTCATCTCAGGTTTCTTCCACTATGAATGCAAACAGGTTCCAGGCTCTCGTTTGTTGAGCTTTCTTCCGGTGCCCAAAAGAAAGAAACAGCGATAAAAAAATGTGAAAGAAAACATATTTTATCGCTTCCCTGAACATCGCTTTTTTCTTTTGTAAAAATCTGATTAACCGAATTAATGTTTAATTTTATATAGTTTTCTGGAGATAATGAAGTGATTGAATAAAATGAGTGAGATAATCAGGAGCAGGCCAATGAATGTAGCCATTATGTCCTGTATGTCATATACCTGCCAGGGCAGTATGAGTTGTAGGAATTCATAAATGATTAAGCCAAGGGCACACATGATTGCTATGACAATCATTTTCTTCAGCCTTGTTTCTTGGGTTGTCAGTATAAAGAAGAGAGTAGCCACGCCCGTTCCGGCGAGGTTACCCAGAGAACCGGTCAGTGGAAGGTAACTTTCATTATGGAAATCAGTTAAAATGAAGTCTGAAAGCAATAATATTAATGCCAGAGCAACGAAAAAGCTTTTTAGTAGAATGTTGGAACGCTTCATATATATCATTTTAAATCAGTTCGCCCATAATAGCCAGATATCATAAGTTGTGAAGGATAAATATAAACAAATATGTCTGGAATTCGCGGAGTTATTGGGCTATATAGAAAACAGACGTATAAAGGACCCCAGTAGATAATGCATTTCGTAACTAAAAATAGAATAATTTTAAAGTTTTGCACCTCTTATCTTAAAATTTTCAATATGATCCTTTAAAGTAGGGTAATATTTCTTTTTCCAAAATGTTCATTTCATAAATCTCTCAAAAGAGAGAATACCGTTTCTCTCATTTGCATATATAGATGATATTCAAGTTAATACTTATCTATTGTTATTTTTATGTTTTGATTTTTTTTCTTCTAATATGGATTTAAGTATTATTATATCTCCTATAAGAAATATTAAAAACGCAATTAATCCTGCCTCCATAATTTAACCATTTAATTTTTGAGTCTGTTTTAAAAGATTTTTTCTCCCATTGCTAGCTTGTTGGTTGTCAGTAACCTAGAAGATCAATAAAAAATTAAGCTGACAACGTACAGTATTTAAAATAAACAATATGTTGGTATAATATTGCGATTTATCATATTTCAAAAAATTTCATCCATAATAAATGCAAACAGATTCCATGAACTGTGAAGTATAGCCACAATTAAGAATGCGGGTAATTCTCGTCGGTATTGAGCTATATAGAAAACAGAAGCATAAAGTATACCTATTAAAAAGGCACTTGTTTGATAATATGTGGAATAAGAATGATCCCAAGCAAAAAACAAAGCAGAAATCGGTACGGCAATAGAAAAACACCATAATGCTCTCTTTATAATAAAACGAAGGATTTTTATTACTGAAAATTGATAGATAAAAGTTTCAAAAAGTGGAGCCAGAACGACAGAAACAAATAATAACAAAGCTTTTCCTCCTGTCTGTTCAAGCAATACGACGCTGTCGTTTGTTGTGCTTTCTTCTGAAGTCCACATTAGAGGAATATTTATTACAAGACGTAATAGGAAAAATATGCCTACGAATATTCCAAAAGGAGCATTAAACAAAAAAAGTAATTGTTTTGAAATTTTCATTCGAATATCTTTATTTAAAAATTCCAGATAATACTTTATCTCTGGTTAAAAAAATTATTAATTATATACTATTATTATAAATACGTAAATTCAGGCCAAAAAGATTTTGTCTGCCATTAAAATACTAAAAATCGAAATTTTACTAAAAATAAAATACTGAATATCTCTCTTTTATAGTTTTTAGGGTTTAGTGACAATTTCTTCATATAATCATTTTTTGTTTAATCTCATGCCTAATAAAGAAAAATGATTCTTTCTACTTAAGCAAAAGCATTATATAAGAGTATAGATAATGTTACGATTGCATAAATAAGAAGAATTCTGTTCTCTTTTTTTAACTTTTTGTTTTCCTTGTTAAGTGTCTCATAATCCTTAGTGGAGTCCTTTTTCATGATGGCGTATATTTGATTGAAAATTAATGTTTATTGCTGCCACCAAAACATACAATATTATTTTTAAGTCAATTTCATAATTGTACTTCTTTATATAATGATGTTTTGGTGGCAAATTTTTAATCTTTTACTACTCCTTATATACTCTGGCCCCATATGCGTCACAATACTCCCCATCGAATATTGATCCCACAAATCTGCCCAAAGCACTTCCCAAGTCTCTTAAAAAATCATCTCCACCATTAATTGATTTTAATTCATGGTGGCTTAATTCCTCTAATTGTTCTTTTTTAAGTTCTTTCATAATAATCACTTTTATGTTAATAAAAATATATTATTATCTTTATTAGGTTTCATTATAACCTTCTTTGAATCCTTCAATAAAGTCATCTCCATTATTATAGAGATATATACAAGCCGAAGCTATCGCAATAGCAGTAGTAATCCAAGCTCCACCATTGTAATTTGCTAAATCTTTGCCATCCAAAGCAACTACTTCATAATTCTTTAAATCTAATTTTTCCATAA
>CAYNPZ010000205.1:0-6829 GCA_964399175.1 uncultured Bacteroidales bacterium
AGGTAAATTACTAATTCATAAAATATAATAAATTTGAAACTGCAGCATACATTGAAAGCCGCCATTCTCTGGATGATATTTGGTTTCTTTATTACACCGCACATTGTAAATGCTCAAATAGTAAATGAATTTCCCGGGGATTCAACAAAATTTATTGAAACCCTTTCTGAATTCCTTGAAAAAAGGATAAGCGAAGAAAACGAGGAAAAGTTTCAAAAGTTTCGGGAATATTGGGAAACCGGAAAATTCAGCCCCGCCAAAAGAAATACGATTGTTTCTATGGCGAATACGTTGTTGCAGAATAACGCGAACAGGGAACCCCATTTTACTACCCTGCTTGATTTCTTTATTAGGACCAACAATACCGAATTCGATTCTGAGAATTTCCAAACATGGATCAAAGGATTCCACCATCTGACCCGTGAGAAAAAACGAAAATTAAAAAAAATCACAGACTATTTTCACTTTACCCTAGATTTCATCGAATCAGGCAGCTTGTATTCTTCCCGATCAAGAACCTGGTATGCGAAGGGCGACGATTACCAGTTCATTTATGATACCACCATTAAAGTAATCTATGCTGATACCCGTTTAAAATGCAAACAAAGGGATGACAGCATCCGAATTTATGAGACAGAAGGAGCGTATTATCCTTTCAAAAGAAAATGGGAAGGCAGAGGAGGTCGGGTTACCTGGGAGCGTGCAGGATATTCGCCTGAAAACATATACGCTGAAGTGAGCGATTACAGCATCAACATGTCCAAAGCAGAATATCAGGCCGATTCGGTTCAGTTCATCAATAAGCTCTATTTTGACCGTCCCATCATTGGAACTTTGGATGAAAAACTACAGCATGTGATCAAACCCTCTCAGGCCAATTACCCGGTTTTCAATTCATACCAGAAACTATTCGAAATCTCCAACATATATAATAATATAGATTACATAGGAGGTTTTCAGATGAAAGGAGCTCAATTTATCGGGAATAGCGGGAAAGGGAGAGATGCCACCCTTAAGGTTCACCGCAAGGGTAAGGTTTTCATGACAGCCATTGCAGAAACTTTCATTCTGCAAAAGAAAAAGGCTTTATCCCGGAGCGCAAGCATTACCATTAATCTGAAACAGGATTCCATCTATCACACCGGCTTGCAATTCTCCTACGATACAGAAAATCAAAATATTGAGCTGACCTCGAATGACAACATCCTTTCCAAAAGTGTTTATTATGACACCTATCACCAGGTTTCCATGAAATTCGACCGGCTTCTCTGGAACACCAATGAAGACAAAATCTATCTGACGCGCAGCAGGAATTCCTCACGGGGCCAGGCCACATTTACATCCATGAACTATTTCACCCTTGATAAATGGCTTCAGGTAGAAATGCGCGACCGCAAACATCCACTGATTGCCATCCGGAATTACCACAATAAGATTCGGAGCAGGAAATTCAATGCCAGTGAATATGCCAAATATATAGAACTCCCCACACACCAGACTCGTCAACGACTAATGTACCTGGCCCAGGACGGGTTTATCTTCTATAACCTGGAATCCGATACAGTGACCATCAACGACAAGCTCTTTGATTACATCCAGGCCAGAATCGGAAAAATCGACTATGACGTCATCCGGATCAAATCAGGGGTGCAGTCACCCAACCATAATGCCATCCTGAATCTGTCCAATATGAACCTGAATATTAAAGGGGTACAGAAAGTGTCTGTCAGTGACTCGCAGAATGTAGTCATATACCCTGACAATCGCGGAATCACCATGAAAAAAAACCGTCGGTTCGATTTTGGCGGGGTGGTTGTCGGAGGCCTGTTCACCTTTTTCGGCGACAGCCTGTCATTTAATTACGATAATTTCAGCATTGCAATGAATAACATTGATTCACTACACCTGAAGTATAAAACCGACGAACGCAATGATTACGGCCAAAAAATGCTGGACAACGTACAGAACACCATCAATGATCTGACGGGTACACTGCTTATCGACAATCCGAACAACAAATCCGGGAAGGAAAATTATTCCAGGTATCCCGTTTTTAAAGGAGAACAGGAGTCATATGTTTACTATGACAATCTGTTCAATGGCCCCTACAAAAAGAAAAACTTTTACTTCAAGTTGCATCCCTTTACCATGGACAGCCTGGACAATTACAATCCCGACAACATGAAGTTCAAGGGTAATTTCCGCTCTGCAGGCATCTTTCCTCCCTTCGAAGAAACCCTGGTGCTTCGCGATGACAATTCTCTGGGTTTTGAAAAGACAACCTCAGATCAGGGATTGCCGCTATATGACGGAAAAGGCCGTTACTATCAGCATATCGATATGAGCAACCAGGGACTGCGGGGAGAGGGCAAACTCACCTACCTCACTTCCACCGCAGTTACCGATGATGTTCTGTTTTTCCCGGATTCCACTTCCATTCATGCCAAAAAGTTCAACATTGCCCAGAAAACCACAGGCGTAGAATACCCGGAGGTGGCCTCGAAAGGGGTGAATATCAAGTGGTATCCCAAGGAAAATGACATGCATATCCGGCAGGCCGATGCAGCCTTTACCATGTATGGAGGAAAATCCTCACTGGACGGTTATCTGAACCTCAAGCCCACCGGCCTAAAAGGTAAAGGAAAGCTGGATATGAAAAAAGCTGTGCTCAATTCACAGCATCTTGAATTTGAAAGCCAAGCTTTTGACGCAGATACTGCAAACTTTGAACTTCGGACGTTAAACCAGGATGAGATCGCTTTCAGATCGGATACGCTGAATGCCCATGTAAGCTACGATTATCAAAGGGCCCGTTTTAATACCCTTAACAGCTATTCGGTTTCGGAATTCCCTCAAAATCTATATCTGGGTTATCTGGATGAATTCGTATGGAAAATGGATAAGGATACCTTGGAGGTGGAATCTACACCGAAAGCCAAAACCGTTGCAGGGAGGGAATCGGAACTGGAAAGGCTTAGAGACGGTGACCTGAATGGAGCCCTATATATGTCAAACCATAAATCGCAGGATTCATTACGGTTTGCATCAAGCCAAATGACATACAGTGTTTCAGACAATACCATGGAGGCCAAAAAAGTGAAACACCTGTTCACAGCAGACGCCAAAATTTTACCGGATGAAGGAAATGTTACCGTCCGCAAGAATGCGAACATGGATACCCTCAGGAACGCCAAAGTGATTGCAGGCAGGGATCAAAAATACCACGAATTTTTCAATGCCAACATCAAGGTAAAAAGCCGGAAAAACTATGGCGGCAATGCGGATTACCATTACCAAGATATGAACGATAACCTGCAGACAATACATTTCAGGGAACTCGGTGTGGATGATTCTTTACATACCTATGCCAACGGAACTATTGAAAAAGCCGACAGCTTCAAATTGAGCCCTTATTTTGCCTTTGCAGGAGATGTAGAGATTGAAGCACCGCGAAAATTACTTAAATTCAAGGGCGGAGTCAAAATGGCCCACAATTGCACAGACGTATCCCCCAGAAACGTGTATTTTGAATCGGTGATCAATCCAGACCGGATTTACATACCCCTGCAGGATCAAAACAGGGACATTATGGGCAATAAGCTGTTTGCCGGATCCTACGTCACCCTGGATTCGACCCATATATACTCAAGCTTTCTCACACCCAGAAAAGACCCCAGTGATGACCTGATTCTCTCTTCAGGGGATTATCTGAATTATGACAACCAGTCCGGTAAATATCAGATTGCTTCCATGGAAAAACTACAGAATCCCGATACAACAGGACCTTATATCAGCCTTGACAGAAATACATGTCAATACCACGCCGAAGGCCATATGAACCTGGGTGTGGATTACAAACATATGACCATTAAGCCTGCGGGTCAACTGGATCATGACCTCTCCGCTAACAACATTACACTGGATATGACCTTGCCTGTTAAATTCCATTTCAGCAATGCAGCGCTCGATTCCATGATGAACGACATTAAAGGAAGAACAGGCCTGGAAAGCGCTGAAACGACATCCGAATTTTACGAAGGCAACCTGGAGGAAATCGTTGGTCAACCCCTCACTTCAAAATACATGGAAGTTGTTGATGCACCGGACTCCATTCCCAATAACAAAAAGGGTTCCATTCCCGAACAGCTCAAACATACCCTTATCTTCTCAGATCTCCATTTTAACTGGAATACTACTACAAACTCCTATATAGCACAGGACAAGATCAACATTGCCATGATCAACGGCAAACCTGTGAACAAGCAGGTGAAGGGTTTTGTTGAGATTGTCAAGCAAAAGCACAACGACAAGCTGTATGTGTACCTGAAGCCCGACAACGACCGTTACTACATGTTTTATCTTTCCCAGGGCATGATGCGAACGTATTCAAACAACCGCGATTTTGTGGAGGCCATAAAGGAAGTGCCCAACAGGAAACGGGAAATCGGCGGCGGACTGTTCAGCAATGCCAAATATCGTTACTTGCTTGCAACCCAAACCATTCGCTCCAGGGTAATGAAACATATCGGAGAGGTAAAGGAAACCCTTAGCAATGCCCAGCAGGAGCAGATGGCTCAGGATAAGAAGGAAGAAAGCCCGGAAGCCCAGGCTGGTAATGAACAATCAGAGGAGAAGGAAGAGAGCAGTGCCAGTAAGCAATCCAGTGCCGGCAATCCTCCGGAAGAACAAAATGAGCAACAGGCTGAAGAGGTAACCGAAAGCGAAAACCAAAATCAATAGTAAATATTAGGGAACACAGATGACACTGATTTTAATGATTTACACAGATTTTTTAATCCGTTTTTATCCGTTTTATCAGTGTCATCCGTGTTCAATCTTTACAGTTTAATCTAAGCGGAGCTGCTTCACACAAACCGCTGCCGGTACCTCAGCTTTCTCGCCGGCAAACTCTAAATTTCCGGTATTCTTGTCGCGACGGAACACCACCACATCATCTGAATTCCGGTTCGCCACAAATACAAATTCCCCCTTTTGATCAATATGGAAATTCCTGGGTCGTTCGCCCCGCACACCGGGATGTCCTGCCGATTCTATTTTTCCGTTTTTCTTATTAATTGAAAAAATCGCAAGGCTGTTATGACCCCGGTTCGATGCATAAACATGTTTCCCATCCGGTGATACCTCGATATCCGCGCCGGTATTGTTTTCAGTAAAGCTATCGGGTATCAGGCTTTCCCGCTCGATAAAACTCAGTGTCCCATTTGACGGGTCGATGGAATAAGCAGCTATTGTTGAAGTCAGTTCTTCCACCGAATAGGCAAAGTTACCGGAAGGATGGATATAAAAATGCCGCGGTCCGCCACCGGGTTTTGCCTGCATGCGTTGATCATCCGAAGCCGATAAGGTTCCTTGTTCACGATTGAGTTGATAGGCGGTGATCACATCGGTGCCCAGGTCGGAAGCGTAAACGTATTCCCCGTTCTCAGCCGGGATCATGCTGTGCATGTGGGGTCCTTCCTGCCTGTCGGGGTTGGGACCGCTGCCCTCGTGGACAATTACCTCTGAGGCCTCCCCCAGCCTGCCATCACGAAGCACAGGGTAAACGGCCAGACTGCCGTCGCTGTAATTGGACACATACACGTATTCACCCCTGGGATCCACGCTTACATGACAGGGACCCCTCCCCTCCGACGACCGCTCATTGAGACGGGTCAGTTTTCCGTCTGCGTGAATATCAAAAGCAGCAACGGTACCGTTTTTTGTATTTTCGGTCATCCCTTCACGGTAAACCGCATATACATTTTCGCCATTGGGATGGACAGCAAGAAAACTCGGGCTTTCCTTTCCCGGAACAGTTTGGATGAGTTCCAGGCTTACCGCGTCTCTGTCAAATTCAAATACATAAATACCCTCGCTTCCCCGCTGAGAATAGGTTCCTACATACAGGATATCCTTATTCGCCGTTTCCTGGGTACAGGCTGGCATCATAATACCCAGAACCAAAACCGCGATCAGAAAAAATGTTGTTTGTTTCATAGTCATAAATTGATTTATAATGGATCCATAAATATATTGAATAATTGTGAGATTGTCCAACGATCCAAAGAGACAAAGAAATTAATGCCGTCCATAAGGGACTCCGAAAGGTATGATGCTTCTATAACCCGACCTACAGCTGCCGCTCGGCCTACAAAGATGGCATTCGGCGGCTGCCGGATTTCAGCTTAAACTGTTAACTGATTATTGTGCTTTTGAACGAATTTCCTTTATCCGATATGGAACCCGACATGATAATCCCGTTTTTATTGTGAGGGCCTCTGCATGGGGTTTGCATCCCGGTTAGAACAAAGCGAACAAGAAGACAAAATTTTTATCATGGAATTCCATTGATACCATGCTATACCGTCCGGTTCTGGTTCCAGATTAAATTTTGCCCAATACTTTTCCAAACTGTAAACCGGAATCCCGCTTTGCGGGATGATATACTTGTAGACCCGGGTGTGAACCCGGGTTAGGAATAAATAACAATTACCGGAATGCCGTAGGCATGATATCCGGCAGTTTTGCTATGACAGGCTTTATCTTTATCCTTTTAATCGAAGAAGTCGAACAAATACCGATCATCATAATCAATCCCGAACTTTTTCAGTAAATTGATGTATTCCTGACGGAGGGTCCATTTATTATGATGGTTTTGTTGATTGGCAATGTAATTACAAACATTATCAATTTGGGAATGACTATAGGTAAAAGCGCCATAACCAGTTTGCCAGTAAAAAGAACATCTTAGCCAATTCTTTTTGTTTATCCATCCGGACGAATTGTTTTTTGACTTCTGAGCAAATTCGGCTTCTGATATAGTTGGATG
>CAYNPZ010000206.1:0-6811 GCA_964399175.1 uncultured Bacteroidales bacterium
TTATAATTTCACTTTCTGTGTGGGTAAGTGAGTTCGACTATGCAAATTCAGAAAATCAAAGATTTTCTGAATTTGCATAGTCGAACTCATCCCGATGAGCGGTACGATATCGGGATCTCTCTGATCTGACAGAAAAACCAGTCGAACTCATCCTCCCGCTGTATAACCGGGAATAGCGAAATCGGGATCTCCTTGGCCTTTTTTGGTAATAAATACAGTATATTTAGCCATTCTGCCGTTTTCTTTGCTTTATTGCCTCCCGCAATGGAATGGATTCTTCCTTCGAAGCTTAATATTCATCATAAGATTTTATGTCTTCTAATTCCTGAAGTTAGGTACTTTGCCCGTACAATATTTTTGCTATTTGCTTGATATATCCGTTTTTGTTCTAAAAGAACCCTTTTTATACTTTTCCCCTCCCACCTTATAAACGCATAAAATTTATTCATATCTCAACTAAAGATGTCGTCCTTATTTAGCTTTAATTTAGGCTTGTTTAATTTATTGATGGTCTCGTTGATCTTCGTGCGGGTTTCTGATTGTAAATATGTGGGTATTAAAGTATTAAGGCTAATTCCAAATACTCGGTGAATAATTACCAGATCTTTCATAGAGAATTGTGAAACACCATTCATTAACTCGGAAATATATGACTTTGAATGACCTAACAATTGTCCTAAATCTTGTTGGGTCATATCATGTTCTTTTAACTTTTTCTTGATTGCTTCTTTTCGTTTTTTTATGAATTTTCTCTCTGCTTCAATCGTCATTTCTGCTCTTTCACTTTCTCCCACCATATCATCTGAGACTTTTTCAGGATCAGACCACACCCGATCCTCATAATCACTCATTAGCCTCCTTAACTTTTTTTTCAAAGCTTTTAATTCAGGATGATCTTTTACCATTAAACGAAGTTTTTTATCTAATAGTAAAGCCTTTTCGAACTCATATTCATTCTCTAATTTATCTACATCCTGTATGTCTCGAATATCTTTTAATTCTTTCATAACTCTAAATTTAAATCCATTCATTATCAATAAGCCATTTCCTTATCACTCGCCGGTTATTTTTGAATGTCTTTTCGTATTCATCATGACTTCCTACCCATACAACCGTCATTTCTCCTTCTTCCTCAAATTCTATTAAGATCAAAGTCCTGTGGATGTGTATATCAAAAAAATAGAATTTCCCTTTATAAACATTATCTGCATCCGGCCGTTTTTGTAAAAGATCACTGGGTTCATTCCAATTAGTGCTTTCAAGGTCATCAATTAATTTGTTAATGGCCTTGATTAATTGCTTATTTCCAAGATTTTTCCGTTGCAGTCTATAAAGTTTCTGTTTATTTACAAGTTTCAATCTACTGTTTTATTTTCTACAAAGATAATAAAAGTTCTAAAAAATTCCGAATCATTAAGTAAAAATTTTATTGACATCCAACCCTGCTGATAACGGGTGAAACACAAATATCAATTCCTTTTATATGAATCAAATGAAAAGCCGTACACATGCCGGCCAAATTACACCTATTTTTTTATAATTTCTCCTCCCCTATTATCGTTAAATGAAATTCAATCAAAGAATCTGCATGGCCAAAAAAGTAGCTTTACATAACCTGGGATGTCCGCTGAACTTCGCGGAAACCTCCACCCTGGCTGAAAAATTCCGGGAAAAGGGCTATGAGCAGGTGCCCTTCAATGAAAAAGCTGATGTTTACGTGATCAACACCTGTACGGTAACCCATGAGGCGGATCGAAAAAGCAGAAGGAGCGTTAAAAAGGCAAGAAAGCTGAATCCGGAAGCCAAAATCATTGCAGCAGGGTGCTATGCCCAGGTGAAACCGGAAAAATTTGCTGGTTTAAAGGATGTTGACCTTGTGCTTGGGAATGATGAAAAGTTTAATATCATTAATCATATTGAAAATCAAAACAAGAATGAAAGTCCGGAAATACACGTTTCTGATGCAGACAGAATGTTAAAATTTCATCCCGCTTTTTCCCTTGGCGACCGTACCCGCTCATTCCTCAAGGTGCAAAACGGATGCGACTATCATTGCTCTTACTGCACCATTCCCATGGCCCGGGGGAAAAGCCGCAATCCGGGCATTGATCATCTGGCTGAGGAAGCTCGTTCGATTGCAGACTCCGGTGTCAAAGAAATCATCCTGACCGGTATCAACATAGGCGATTTTGGAAAAACGACCGGCGAAACCTTCCTGGAGCTTATCCAACGGCTGGAAAGTGTTCCCGGTATTGAGCGATACCGCATTGCTTCGATTGAACCCAACCTTTTGAGTGATGACATCATCCGATTTGTATCCCAATCAGAAAAGTTTCTCCCCCATTTTCACATCCCCCTGCAATCCGGATCCAACGACATACTGGCAAAAATGAAACGAAGGTATACACGGGAGTTTTTCCATGATAAGCTGCAGCAAATCAAAAGACGAATACCAGATGCCTTTGTCGGAGTGGATGTGATTGTGGGTTTTCCGGGAGAAGATGAAGATAAGTTTCAGGAGACCTTTGAATGCCTGGAAAACCTGGATGCCAGCTATTATCATGTCTTCCCGTATTCCCCAAGACCCCATACCACCGCTGCCCGGATGGAAGGTCAGGTGCACGGCAACATCATTAAACCGAGAAGCGAAAAAATCCAGAAGCTGGCCCACCGGAAAATAATGGAGTTCTACAGGCAACACCTGGGAGAAAAAAGAAAGGTACTGTTCGAAAAATACAATCAAAATGGAAAAATATACGGATATACGGACAACTATATAAAAACAGAAACAGATTATCACCCCTCCTGGACCGGAAAAATAAAAGAGGTCATTTTAGGGAATATTAATGATAAGGAAAATGTAGAGATAGGACATATAGGTAAAGGAAAACCTAACCAAAAGATACAATGAAAACATATATTAATTGTTTCTGCCCAATTTTCTCAGCATCTTCAAATGAGCATTTAAGGCTGAAAAAAAAGTAGGCTGCACATGATAAGGCAGATGGTATTTCTTTGCCGTTTCTCTGACCAGCGGAGCGATGTTTCTATAATGCACGTGGCTGATACCGGGAAACAAATGATGTTCTACCTGGAAATTCAACCCACCGATGAACCAGTTAAGCAGCCGGTTACGGGGCGCAAAATCCGAAGTGGCTGAGAGCTGGTGCACGGCCCAATTGGTTTCAAGATTTCCTTGCTCATCAGGGATAGGGAATGCTGTACCCGGAACTACATGAGCCGTCTGAAAAACAGCACCCAGTATGATCCCGCATATGATATGCATGGCCAAAAAGAACAATAACGTCATATACCAGGGTATGGGCAGATAGATGATGGGAATAACCAGAAAAATGATATAATAAAAAGCTTTAGAGATGATCAGATCGAGCATCAGTTGGTTATAATTGTTTTTTTGCGTTAGATGAACGCCGGCCTTCCTGTACCTGGTCAACTGTTTGAAATCTTTCACGGTTATCCAGGAAATGGTCATCAATCCATAAAGAAGCCAGGCATAAATAAACTGAAATCTGTGAATTTTTCGTAATTTTCGATGGGGATTGATCCGGAGGATACCAGGAGGACTGATGTCCTCATCCATCCCGTCAATATTGGTAAAGCCGTGATGAAGGGTATTATGCTGCTGGCGCCAGTTTGGAGGAAAGCCTCCCAGCAGATAGAGTGACTTTCCAAACCATTTGTTCAACTGCCTGTTTTTACTAAAGCTTCCATGATTGGTATCATGCATAAGTACCATTCCCAATCCTGCCATGCCAAACCCCATAATGATCCAGCACAAAAGAATCATTGCAGGAGTTTGCACCAGTCCCGAGATCATAAATATATAGGGGCCTAGATAAAGCACAAACATGAAAACAGACTCGGCTATGACCTCGGCATTTCCATATCTGGAGATGTGTTTACTGTTGAAATAGGCATCTACCCTGGTTCTTAACTCATCTATAAATGCAGTGTCCTGGTTGGCAAAATTTATCGGCTTCTTTTCCATTATTATTGATGTATAATCGTGTTATTAGTTAATTTTCCGGGATCTTTATTAATACAACGGATGGCAATATGCATTAGTTTCTGAAACACTTTATTATTTTCAGATGGTTTACAGGCCAAAATTGTTGCTCTTTAAGGAAGCAAGCTCGATCAAAGCATACTCCGAAAAATCCGCAGGCAAATGGATGATCTCCTGCTGCCCTACACAATCGATATAGCACTATATGATTCCATAGGTAATCCCGAACCAATCGATCACATTAAACGGGCGGGGATCACCTTCTACCGGAACAATAAGCAAGACTGATATTCAAAAGGAGCATAACTCAACCAGAAGACATTATTGAGTAACGCTAATTAAGCGTTTGGGACATGGGCATACCCCAGATAAAAAAAGAATTGTCGTTAATCCCGAAAAAAATATCATAGTTGAGCTTTCGAAAGATTTTTATTTGCAGGCAATCAAATAGATAAAACAAAACACTGTTTTCATTGCCTAAAGCGCTTCCGGATGTTGATAAATCATAAAATAACTCCAGAATGGAATCGATAATAAACGCTTCATCATTTTTGATAGATAGCCCATAATCCAATAGCAGCGGGTAATAATTTTGATAAATTTTTATTAATGCCTGTTTATTCCCTTTCTTGAAGTTTTGCCACAACTTCTGGTCTTCCCTGGGTGTAAATCTTGATTTTTTCATAGTAGTCAATTTTAAAGTTATTTTAATATACAACTCTACTACAGATACTAAAAGGGGAGATTAGAAGTTCTGTTTTTTTTAGTAACAGATCAAAATAATGGATGAAAACAAAAATATGAGATATAAAAAATTTTCAGTTTTCTGATATTATGTCCGATTTTTCCAATACATCTTCAAATCTATTTTATACCTTGCTTTTTTTGAAAATTCGCTATTTCGATATTATTTAATCTAACCCGAATTATTCAAGAATAATTCTGACGCTATTGAAAAACCTGGCTTTTTGCTTCAATAAATTTCGCAAAAAAGCCGGTTTTTCTAATGCGGGGTTGCCTGCCCGCCAAAGCTTGCAGGCGGGCCTGGATCCTGCCCTCAAACCATCGCGCATTCATAAACTTTCCCAGCGGGATTCGTTTATGAATGATCCAGGCTAAAAATTTGGGAGGTTAATCATGGGTTGGAAATGGTATGGCATTAACAGCTATAAAGCCTCAACAGGGGGTAGCAATTATTATGGAACAGTGCAGCTTTTCGGAGATGGTTTCTATGGAAACCTGCGATTCCACAAAGAAGGGCCTTTGCCCAGTGCATCCGCTCCTACAACGTATGGGCAGCGATTCTATGGACATATGGACTATCTTCAGATGCAAATGATGGTAGACCTGCTGCGTAACGAGTCACCTGTGCGTTTCGGGTGGTATGAAGAGAACCCCAATCTTTTTCATCTTATGACCGGAAAAGAGCCTGTCGGGGAAGGTGATGGAATACTTGCAGAAGCTGCCGGGTAAAACGTAAAGAACGCGATAATTCCAGGATCTGAAAGATCGAACATCTTTTCCTTCTGCAATATTTCCCTTAACCATTCATCAATCTTTTTAATCACCCGGTCTTTATTAAACTGCTGCGAAATGACGGCCTTAAATGTAAAAGAGGTGTTTCCTTTTTTGATAACCTGGTATTTCTCCAGGCCCCTGACATAAAATTCCACAATATTGTAATAAAGAATCCGGGGTAAAGCCATATAATCAGAATGCGTCAATGATTCCAGGGTTTGTAATAACATTAGCCAGGATGCTGGAACATTCCTCTAATCCATAGCTTCTTAATTTTTCTGACATTCTTGCCTTGGGTTCCTCCCGGTTCCTTACCTTTCTTACAAGAGCTTTAAACTCCTCCCACTGGGCTGCACTCATCTGATCTTCCATGGTTTTCATAAGTACATCCGATAATTGCACCTGGGGTTGCTGTTCTTCCTGTGAAGGTTGTTCTTTCTGTGATGGCTTTTCCTCGTTTGAGGGCTGCTGATATACCTTACCCGATGGATCAATTGTTATATCATCTTTTCCGGGCAATCCCAGTTTGTTGATTTCATCAAGCATGACACTGAGCAACTGCTTGTAATCCTTTTTTAGTTCCTTGAATTTTTCTCCCTCCTCTGGCATGTTCATCATCTTTCTGACCTGATTCTGGATGGCATGTTTCTTATACACATAGGAAAATCTTTTGTTATAATGCCTTAACAAAACGGAATCCAACTGATCCAGACTGGAATCCATTTCCCGTTTGCTCATATTGTCAATGGTTTCTATAGATTTCTCCAGAAACCTTTTAATGCCTTGAATTTGATCTTGTGGTCCCATAAAACTAAAGCTTACTGGTGTAAAACCTTTTACCAAAAGTAATACATTATCGATTTAAGGGCAATACTTTCTATCCTGCATTATTCATAAATTTTTATAAAAATGAATAAAATGCAGGTTAACCCCGACTTAGGTGAAATTAAATTTTTGAAAAAAATTTTAGTGAACCTTAGTCGCTGTCGGAGACAGGAATAATTCTTGAATTATTCGGGCTATAACTTTTCTTGAAAAAGTGGTGTGAATTATGAGTCCGGTATAAAAAGCCAGATATTGGCTGATAAGGCTAAGCGGCTTTAGTAGATGTTTGAAATTCAATAGATAGCTTCCGTACAATTAGCTAAAAACAGCCGAGAGCCTTTTTAGCCTAGACTCAATTATTCAAAAGTTGATAAAAATAAATATATCAAGCATCCAGGGCAACACCAGTTGCATCAAGGGGAATAGCAATGGGGCCATACA
>CAYNPZ010000207.1:0-6773 GCA_964399175.1 uncultured Bacteroidales bacterium
TTTATTCCATTCTTGTAACGAATAATCGTTTTTCTTTCAGTTTCTTCAAAGTTATTTTGCGGAATTTCTTTTTTCATGATCTGATTTTTACTCTTTCGATAACTTTGCTTCTATCTTTGCTCATAATTCAATTTTAAGGTTTTCGTCAAAAACATATTTCTGTCCGATCTTCTCAATCCAAACCCAAAAATTATTCAGATCATCCTCAATCTCTAAGGATATATTAAATGGGTACATCTAAAAACCTTTGGTCCGGAAAACCTCAAAATGACCGTCAGGAACCGGCCAAGTCCGTGAAAGCGGGACCTTTAAGCGTTAGAGACAATGTTTTAGGTATTGATTTGGCTGGCAAGTAAATCTTCTATATATTTTTCTCCTTCTTTAGAAAATTGATACCCTCTACGACTTGTTTCAGCAACTTTAGAAATGATTTTCTGAATTTCAAATGTATCTAAGAAATTTGACAAGCTGGAAACCGAAATTTCATATTCTTTTAAGAGGGCCCTGATTCCCCGTATATAGAATTTGTGATCGGAATTCGTTTTTTGCTTAAAATAAGCAGCAATCAAAATTTTATCCCGGAGTTCAGCAGTGTTTGGTAGATAGGCCAACCATTGTCCAAAATCAGATCCTAAAACATTCAGAACTTTATTTGGACCTGCGGGTGTATCTGATTGTGAAGTTTTAGTGGCTTTTTCTGAAGACTTTGTTGTTTTGGCTTTTTTCTTTTGATCTTGCTTTTCCTTTTTCTCAGAAGATGGCCGGGATAATTTTTGTTGATCGGTGTTATCCGTGCGATCCCTTTGAACAAAATCTTCCTGTACATCCTCTGAGGGGCTTTGATTAGGCTGTAAATGAAAAATTTCCCGGAACTGGTTGGACACAAATTCACTGTCCCCTTCAATAGTAATTTCTATTGTTCCGAACTTCATGTAAGTTCTGGAATAATTGGTGCTCATAACATTAACATTTTATTATCGTTCACAATTTAATAATTTTTGCGCAATTGAAAATATCGGTCAAACTCCAATATCCAAATAAGATATGTGAGCCTGGTCTAAAAAGATAATTATACATTCATACGCTGAAAATCAGTTTTGTTTTTTATTCTTATTAAAAAAACCAGCTTGTTGCGAAAAATAATAAAACGAAAAGCCAGGTTTTTCAATAGCGTCCGAATTATTTGTGAATAATTCGGACTAAATTACAAAATCAATTTAAAAAATAAAATGAATCAGCAGGGATTTAACATGGGTCCCCTATCAGACTAGCAGCGGACAGTCTGGTAATCTTAAGGAACATATCCGGAAACTGATGATTGTACTCAATGCTTCGGGATCCGTCGGTTGATGGATTACCGAAGGTCTCAGGTTCGGCAGCAACCTTTGAGGATTTATATTACAAATTTCTGACACCCGGTAAGGAAATTTTTGTATATTAGAACCTCACTAACATCAATCCATGAACAACATCTTCTCCCTCTTCCGTGACATGCTGGGGCTGGTTTACCCCGATGTATGTGTTACGTGCGGCAGGCATCTGCCGACGGGCATCCGTTTTATCTGCAACAAATGCCGCTACGACATGCCCCGCACCGATTTCCAGAAAGAAGAGGACAATCCGGTGGCGCAGATCTTCTGGGGCCGTGTACCTGTAAAATATGCTGCTTCCCTTTTTTATTACACCAAAGGCAGCCGGTACCGGAAGCTGATCCATGTGATCAAATACCACGGAAGGAAAGAACTGGGCTACGAGATGGGCAGGCTCTATGGCAGGGAGCTGGCCAATTCCCCGTTTTCAGAAACCGACCTGATTGTTCCTGTACCGCTCCACCCCCGCAAGGTAAGGAAACGGGGCTTTAACCAAAGCGAATGGATCGGCAAAGGCCTGTCCGAAGCGCTCCAAAAACCGATGGTAACCCGCGAGCTTTACCGGGCAGTCAATACAAAAACGCAAACCCGCAAAACGCGGCTGGAAAGATGGCAGAATGTGGAAAATGTCTTTAAACTGCGTTCGGTGGATATATTCCGTAACAAACACGTGCTTCTCGTGGATGATGTGGTAACCACCGGTGCAACGCTGGAATCATGCACCGGGGTGCTTACCGCGTGCGCCAATACCACCGTGAGCATTGCCACACTGGGCTATGCCTCACTTTAAACTGCTATTGGTCAGTGGAAGTATTGCTTTTGTAAACTTCAGAATTGTCCGGGCATTCTTTGAGCAGTTGACGGATGGTCTTATTAAACACCGGATGTACCAGATCGGCTGCAATCTCGCTCAGGGGCAGCAGGGTGAATCTCCTCCGGTGAAGCAGCTTGTGCGGCACGATCAGCGTTTCAGTTTCAATGATCTCCCGGCCGTAAAACAAAATATCTATATCGATCACCCGGCTCGCATAGCCATCCTTTTGACTTACCCGTTGCTTGCCCAGCTCGTCTTCTGCATGCTGCAAAGATTCCAAAAGCCTGCCAGGTTCAAGACTGGTTTCAATAACTACCACCTGATTAAGGAAAGTGTTCTCCCCCTCAAAACCCCAGGGCTCGGATTCATATACCGATGAATGCCTGGTGATCCTACCGGCAAACCTGCCGATCAGCCTGCGGGCTTCCTGAAGCTTCCTGTATCGTTCACCCAGGTTGCTTCCTAAAAGTATTATGGCCTCCTGCATATCTTGTATCCCTGAAATCTAATTATTATACTCAAAACCTCAGGATCAGACCTTTCTTGCTTTATTCTCCCCGAATTTACAAAAATACCGGTCTGCTTGATGTGGCTGATATTTTATTTCAAATGACAAAACCGTGTAATAATTTCCCATACAAAAAGACAAATATTAATTGAGAGGGAAAAATTTTTTTACTGAAACAAACACCAAATACAATTGTTAACATCAAATTTCAGTTTATATTTGAATAGATCGTATTTTTATAACAAACATTAAATTTATCACTTATGAAGAGTTTTCTAAAATACACACTGGCCACGATTGTGGGAATCCTGATCACAGGATTGTTGTTTCTTTTAATATTTTTCAGTACTATGGGAAGGTTCATTTCCAAAGATGAAGGGCCTGCCGAGATCAAAAGCAATTCGGTGCTGCGAATGGAGCTGAGCCATATGATTATGGACCGCAGTCCCAAAAATCCCTTCGCCAATTTCGACTTTCGCTCTTTTGAGCCTACCCCCACGCTGGGCCTGAATGAGATTCTGGCCAATATTGAAAAAGCCGGAAAAGATGAAGATATAGAAGGAATATATCTGGATCTTTCTGTTATTCCCGCAGGAATGGCTACCATTGAAGAGATCCGGAATGCCCTGATTGATTTCAAAGAAAGCGGAAAATTCATTATAGGTTATGCAGACAGTTATTCCCAAACCACCTATTATCTTGCTTCGGTGGCGGATAAGATCTATATGAATCCGGCAGGTTTGGTCACAATGACCGGCTTAAGCTCAGAGATGATGTTTTTCAAGGAGGGACTCAACAAGCTTGGCGTGGAACCCCAGATAATCCGGCAGGGCAAATTCAAGAGTGCCGTTGAGCCTTTTACCCGGAATGAGATGAGCGAAGAGAACCGGCATCAGATCAACGCTTACGTCAGCACCCTCTGGAACCATATGGCAGAAGAAATATCTGACCACAGAAACATAAACCAGGATACGCTAAACATGGTGGTGGATGATCTTACACTCAACAATGCCGAAGCAGCAGTTAAATTTGGCCTGATCGACGGATTGAAATACAAGGATGAGATACTGGATGAATTGAAGGAAAAATCTGAGGTAGATGATGAACCGCGTTTTGTGGGAATGAACAAATACAACCGGGTGCCTGAGATAAAGGATTACAAAGGCCTTGCCAGAGAAAAGATAGCTGTGGTTTATGCCATGGGTACTGTGATGATGGGAGAAGGCGAGGAAGGCACCATCGGCTCCGAAAGAATATCCGGGGCAATAAGGGATGCCCGGAAGGATACCACCATTAAGGCCATCGTATTCAGGATAAATTCAGGTGGCGGCAGCGCACTGGCTTCCGAGGTAATCTGGCGGGAACTGAAACTGGCGCAGGAAGAAAAGCCGGTAGTCGCTTCTTTTGGAGATTTAGCTGCATCCGGAGGGTATTATATTGCCGCCCCCGCTGATACCATAGTGGCCAGCCCCAATACACTAACCGGATCCATAGGAGTTTTTGGCATGTTTTTCAATGCCAAAGAATTGATGAATGATAAACTGGGCATCCATGTGGATGTAGTTAAATCCCATTCCTCTTCCGACCTGGGTAACCCGTTCCGGCCGATGACTGAAAAGGAAAAAGAAGCGGCCCGGGGATGGATTGATGAGACCTACGACGATTTTGTGCAGCATGTGGCGCAGGGCAGGGATATGAGTGAGGAAGAAGTGAATGAGATCGCCCAGGGCAGAGTATGGAGCGGTGTAGATGCCAGAAGGATCGGTCTTATCGATTTCTATGGCGGATTGCAGAAAGCCGTTGATGTAGCTGCAGAGATGGCTGAAATTGAGAAATACCGAACCGTGAGCCTTCCACGCCTGAAGGATCCTTTTCAGCAGTTCCTGAAAGGATTTTCCGGGGACATGCGCACCAAAGTGCTGAAACAAACCCTCGGAAACGAGGCAAGGTATTACATGAACCTGAAGGAAGCCCTGAAGATGGAAGGCATTCAGGCCAGGATTCCCTATAAAATAGAGGTGTATTAATCCATACATGAAAGTTGTTTATCAAATTGGACGCCGGATGATTTGTTTTTCATCCGGCGTCTTTGTATTATTGGATATAATTTAACGCCCATGGAACATCTTAAAATTATTGCAATCCTGGCATTAACCAGCCTGCTGCTTTCCTGCGGCTCACAGAAACAAGGAAGCACGGAAGACTATACCGGGAAGATCGACAGCTTGCTCACTGAGCTCAGGATCCTGGATGACAGCCTGAATTCCCTCAAAATAAGGGAAATTCAGCATATAAATGATTCCCTCAGAAAATTCTATGATACTGCACAGGTTCGGGATTCCCAGTCAAGGAAATTCCGTTTGTCTGAAGAATCGAGAGACATTTTGAAATGGTACGGCAATGTGAGCAGGGAAATCAACTATTCAAGAAGCCATCTGAGGGCCCTGAAAAAGGAATTCAAAGATGAAGATCTGCCCGACAGCACGAAGAAAACCAGGCTGGGGAAGGAAAAAAAGATCATCACTTCCATCAGGGAACGGTTTGATGAAGAATTTGAATCACTGAAAAAGAATGTGGAAGCACTGTTAAAGCTACAAAACCGGGATGAATAAATCCTATTTATACGCCGGGATCACTGTTTTCTTCTGGGCTACCATAGCCACCGCCTTTAAGATAGCCCTCCGTTATGTGAATTATGTTGAGCTGGTGCTGTATTGTTCCATTACCACGGTGATCATCCTGTTTTTTATCCTTTTATTCCAGAAAAGGCTGAAAGAAGCCTTCCAGGTCAGCCGGGCCCACTACATAAATTCTCTGATCCTGGGATTTGTGAACCCGTTCCTTTATTACCTGATCCTTTTCAAGGCCTATTCTTTGCTGCCTGCTCAGGTTGCCCAGCCCCTCAACTTCACCTGGCCCATCGTGCTTACCTTCCTGTCGCTCCCTGTGCTGAAACAACCGGTAACAGGAAAGAACATCCTGGCCCTCTTTCTGAGTTTCATCGGGGTGTATCTCATATCCTCCGAGGGAACCCCCTTTGATATGGCTTTTGCCGAACCCCTGGGGGTGCTTCTGGCGGTGGGCAGCTCACTGATATGGTCTGCCTACTGGCTGGTAAATATTAAAGATCAAAGGGAAGAGGTTAGTAAGATATTTTTAAACTTTCTTTTTTCTCTCTTGTTTATTATACCATACTGGTTGATATTTTCAGAGCCAAGATTGCCCTCTTTAAATGGAGTTCTGGCATCGGTTTATTCCGGGGCCTTTGAAATGGGAATCACTTTTGTTTTGTGGCTGAAAGCACTGAAACTTGCAAAATCGACGGCGGTGGTCAGCAATCTGATCTATCTGGCTCCGTTTTTTTCATTGATATTCATTCAATCCATTTTGAGGGAACAGATATATTTCACAACGATTATCGGCCTGATTATGATCGTGGCCGGTATCGTTTATCAGGAAATCCATAAAAACAAGCGTTATGAAACCTAAGCATATATTTTTGTCGGTATTTTTTCTCACTTTTCTTTTCTTAATATCCTGTGAAGAAGAAAAAGTGGAGCCGCCAGACGAACAACAGGAAAACGGAAACGGGCAGGATACAATGGCCCAGTTAAATCAGGCCTTTTATAACCTGATGAATGAATGGTACTACTGGTATGATGAAATACCGGATATAGATCCCGCGAGCGATAAATATCTCGAATCCAATAGTCCTATTGAAAATTTCAGAGAAATTCTAGGAGATATCCGGTATGAAGAAAAAGACCGCTTTAGCTATATTACCTCCTATGAGGCTTTTCAGCAGTATTATCAGGAAGGTGCTTACTACGGATACGGATTCGGATACAAGTGGGATGCTGATGACAGCTTGCGCATCACCTTTGTGTTTGAGGATTCGCCGTTTACAGATGAAGGCATTACCAGGGGCTGGGCCATTACCGAAGTGAACGGTTCACCGGTTGGCTCCCCGGATAGCTATAACCTGAGCCGGGAACTGGGAGCCAACAAAGAAGGAGTGGATAATACTTTCAAATTTAAATCCCCCAACGGAGAGACCGTTGAAGCCACTTTTACCAGCGAG
>CAYNPZ010000208.1:0-6764 GCA_964399175.1 uncultured Bacteroidales bacterium
TGCATGCGGGTTTCATTCGTTCCCGTTTTAGACAAAACTGAATAAGAATTGTTTTATTTCACGGATACCTGCAATGAATTAAACAAATTGCAGGAAAAGATTGTCTCAGAGTTGCTTTATTTTTGGGATTATTATGAGCAATGCCATTCGTATTTATCATATCAATCCTGAATCCGGTGGGCACAATATATTTGTGGATGGTATGCGGCCCCGGGGAATCAGGAAGAAGATCCAGGGATTGATGAATGGAAAAATTTTCTGGAAGAACAAAAATTGAAATAAACCAACTTTAACTAAAAAACTATGGAAAATACAAATCTACTCCGTCATTTAGGTAATTCAGATCTGATGGTATCCCCCATCGGCTTGGGTACATGGCAGTTCAGCAAGCGAAATAATCTTGCAGGACGATTCTGGCCTCATCTTTCGGAAGAAGAGAGTCATGAAATCGTTAAGACCTCTATAAACAACAAAATCAACTGGTTTGATACTGCCGAATTATACGGAAATGGCGAATCTGAAAAAACCCTGGCCAGGGCGCTGCAACAATCAGGTGTTGACGATAAAGAGGTGATCATTGCCACCAAATGGAATCCCATCTTCAGAACCGCTCGTTCCATAACAAAGACTATTGGAAACAGGCAGGAAGCGCTTGCTCCTTACACCATATCCCTGCACCAGGTACACAACCCGGCTTCCTTTGCAAGCATCAGGGCGGAAATGAAGGCCATGGCAAAATTGGTGAAAGATCAGAAAATTAAATATGTTGGGGTAAGCAACTTTTCCGCCTCACAAATGCGGAAAGCGCACAAAGAACTCCAAAAACACGGCCTCAAACTTGTCTCCAACCAGGTCCGGTACAATTTGCTTAACCGGAAAATTGAACACAATGGTATTCTGGATACAGCCAAAGAGCTAAATGTTGCCATCATTGCCTACTCTCCCCTCGCTCAGGGATTATTAACCGGAAAATATCATGATAATCCCGATGCAATTAAGAACAAAAAGGGGTTCAGGAAAAACATGGGTGCTTTCAAAGCCTCAGGACTGAGAAAAACCCGTCCGCTAATTGACAAACTAAAAGAATTAGCCGGAAAATATGACGCAACCCCCGCACAGGTGGCTCTCAACTGGACGGTAAATTATCATGGAGATACGGTCGTTGCCATACCGGGAGCCTCCAACACCCGTCAGGCTGAAAGCAATGCAAAGGCCATGCAAATCAACCTTTCTGAAGAAGATATGGATCAGATTCATGAAGCAACTTTGAAAATTGGGAAATAATTGATGAGACCGGTCTAAGAAGGCGATCGGCTTTATTAGCTGTACATACAAAACCTGTTTTACTGATAAACAAAAAACTAAAACAGCGCCTTAACCAGCAGGGTAAAATTACGGGTATGCTCTTCCGGATAAGGAATGACCGGGAGGGCCTTGTATGGCCGTATGTTTCCAGTCCGGATCAATCTGGTCGGCATTAATAATATAAAGATCAACAGGAATTTGGTCTGATAATTTTTCCACTTAATGTATCTATTCTGATTTTCAGGCCTAAAAATAATCCATCTCATCTGCATTAAAAATTCAGACATTTTACTGTTATTTTTACGGCCCAAAACAATTCCCATGTTTAGAATGTATGTATAATCAATATTTTAATCAAACATTTATAGAATAATGATATATTAATGACTGATTTTCTGGTATTCATACCAGTGTATAATGAAGAAAGCTCGATCAGGGCTATCGTGCAGGAGATAAGGCATACCACTGAAAATGTGGATGTTCTTGTTATTGACGATGGTTCAACCGATCATACACCTTACATTGTCCAACAGATTGATGATGTTTACAATATTCGCCATACAACAAATGAAGGTTATGGAAAGACCCTGATTGATGGCTTCAATTACGCGGCTGAAAAAGATTATCAGTACGTAATAACCATCGACAGTGACAAACAGCATCAGCCGGGTGAGATCAATAAGTTCATAAGTGTTGTAAAACAATATGATTCAGATATTATCTCGGGCAGCAGATACCTGGAGGTTTCCCCCGAGGATATTGTGAAAGCTCCTGAAGACCGAATAAGGGTCAACAACAGGATTACAGATATCATTAACCGTATGACAGGATTTCAACTGACCGATTCCTTTTGCGGATTCAAGCTTTACAGGGTTGAAGCACTCAGGAAGCTCAGTTTAACTGAAACAGGCTACGGTCTTCCCCTTCAGCTTTGGATTCAGGCCTGGAAGAAGGGGCTTACCGTCACCGAGATACCGGTGCAGTTAATTTACTTTGATCATACCGCTCTGCAAACATCTTCCTGGAGTAATATGTTTAGACGTTATAAATATTATTTACAAATCATACAAAAAGAAGCCGAAGACTATGAATATAATGATAATAGCAGCACATCCCGATGATGCGGAATTCTCAATGGGCGGCACCATTGCCACTCACACTCTGAACGGGGACAATGTTTATCTGGTCAATCTGACCAACGGAGAACCCACACCTTACGGCAGTGTGGAAACCCGTTTAAAAGAGGCAGAGGAAGCCGGCCGGATATTAAATATCAAAGAACGCATCATTATGGAATTTCCGAATCGCTTTCTGGAGGATACCATAGAAAACAGGAAGAAAGTGGCGGCCCACATCAGAAAATACCGGCCGGATGTATTGCTGGTTCAGTATCATGTCGACCAGCATCCCGACCACATCAGTGCATCTTCCCTGGGTACCGCAGCCCGCTTTTATGCCAAGCTCACAAAAAGTGACATTCCCGGTGAGCCCCACTACCCCAGGAAGATACTGTATTACTATACCTCCCATTTCAGACTGAATATCACCCCTTCATTCATACTTCCCGTGTCGGAAGAAGCCTTCAAAGTAAAAATGGAAGCCGGGAATGCCTATCAGTCCCAATTAAAAAATCAGAAAAAGATTAAGCTGGCCGATCGTCTGGAATGGAGCGGAAGGTATTACGGAGCGCTCGTCAACAGTCCCTACGGCGAGCCTTTTTATACCCCCGAAGCAGTAGGTATCAACTCATTGCATAACATAGTATAAGAATGGATATTCAGAGGGTTATTGAATACAACAGGGATATACAGGATCAATTGTTTAGCCAAAACAAGGAGCTTCAGGCTATACATGATGAATTGCGCGAAGCTGCGATAATCCCTTTAAGTCAATCAAATGGTCCGGTAATTGCCACAGGCCATCAACCCACGATTTATTATCCCGGGCTGTTGTTTAAGGATTATTTTACGGGAGATTCAGCCAATCGAACAGGTGCGACAGCAGTAAATTTTATAGTTGATTCCGATAAGGCAGATTTCAGGGTACCTGTTCCATCCCGGGAACAGGGGGAATTGGAAAAAATCCACGCCGAATTAAAAAACCGGAAAAACAGGACATACGCCGAATTCAATCCTTCGCCCGAACAGATAAACAATTTCTTTGATAAAATAAGCCGGGCCACCGAATCGCTTTCCCATCCCTCAATTCAGGAGGCATTTGAGCATTACAAAAAACAATTTTCTGATGCTTTCGAAAAGAAGCAAAACTTCACAGAAACGGTGAGACATCTCCGCAATCGTTTTGACGAGTCGCTGGGATTCGATATAAAAGACATAAAAATATCAAATCTGGCCCAAAGCCATGGATATTACAGATACATCCTTTATCTGCTCAAAAATCTTGAACGTTTTACAGAAGCTTACAATCATGCTGTAAGTCAATGCAAAAGAAAGGATTATCAACCGGTAAAATTTCTGGATCATCAGTCGGGGTGGCATGAACTACCCTTCTGGCTTTGCAGAGATGCCATACGCCATCCCGTTTATGTAAAAAAGGAGGACACCGGTTTTCATTTCTTCTCCAAAGAAGCGGATGCCCATATAACGGTTGACACCGGGAATAAAAACAATGAGGAGATCGCCGCCGCACTGAAGGATGCGCTGTTGATTTATCCAAAGGCTACTACCCTTACCATTATGATCCGCCTGTTCCTATGTGATGTATTTGTTCACGGATCAGGAGCCATAGAGTATGAAAAAGTCAACAATACAATACTTCATGAGTTTTTCGGGCTTAAATCAAGGCCTTATTTTTATGGTGTTACCGGTGATATCTGGCTGCCATTGATTGGTCATGAAGGGGTCCATAACGGGCTGGAGAAGGAATACAAAAGAAAACAGCAATGGCTGGAGGAGGTAGATCGTGATCCCGAAAAACATATTCCCAGGGTGCTTGCCGAACAATATAAAGAGGAGAAAAAACAGCTTGCCGGTAAGATGCAGCAAGAGAAAGACCCCGGCAAACGCAGGGAACTGCATCAGAAATTGATAAAAAAGGATGAAGAAATGAAAGACTACCTGAAACCTGAAATTGAAAAGGTAAAGAAAACCCTTGCGCGATATGACAAACTTCTAAGCAAAAGGGACATCTATTTTGAAAGAAAGTACCCCTATCTTCTATATCCTTCAGAATCTTTAACCCATGAAATGTTCAGAAAAAATTTGATAATTGACTTGAAACCAGATTAGCCGGGGTTTGATTTTTCCTGCCATTTTTGTTTATATTTGACAGGAAAACAATAACATGATTAACCCATAAACATGATCTGCCATGCTTCAAAATCGATTTATCCCCCTATTAACAGCTACTTTATTGATTCTTTTGATATTTGCAGGATGTAAGGAGAAAAGCGAGACCATCCTCAGATCTCCCGATAAAAATCTGGCAATTATCCTTTCATCGGAAAATAGTAGCGATGAATCCGGGTCCTCACAGTTGGTTTATTCAGTCTATAAAAAAAATCCGGGAACTACAGATACCCTGATTCAGGCCTCCCCTCTGGGGCTTGAACTGAACCAGTCTGATTTCACCCGGAATCTTAAGCTGGTATCACAAAGCCGGGAAGAAACCATCCGGGAAGATTATACTTTGACCTCCGGTAAAAAGCAAGATATCAGCTATACAGCCAGGCAGACCACACTGACCTATGAAAATCCGAACGGCAAAAAGCTCAAAATACAACTGCGTGCCTTTGATACGGGAGTTGCCTTTCGGTATATCATCCCCGGGGATGAAGCAGAACAATTTACATTAACGGGCGAGGCCACCGGATTCCATATTCCCGATGAGGGCAAAGCATGGATCCAGCCGTATGACGAACCTTCTCAAACAACCCCGGCTTATGAGCGGTACTTCAGAAACGGCATAAATATAGGTGAGGAAGCCCCGGATAAATATGGCTGGGCCTTTCCGGCGCTCTTTCATACCAAAGATCACTGGATGCTGGTTTCCGAAAGTGCAGTTGACACAGGTTATTGCGGGACCCATCTGAATCCGGATGCCAGTGGTGGGCTTTATACCATTCAGTTCCCTTCAAAAGGAGAACGCTTCGGCACAGGAAACCAATACCCCTCTTCCTCATTACCCTGGAAGATGCCCTGGCGCTTTATCGTCATTGGCGAAGACCTGGGAACCATTGTGGAATCGAACATGGTAACACATCTGGCTGATTCTTCCCGCTTAACAAACACTAACTGGATCGAACCCGGAGTAGCCTCCTGGAGCTGGTGGTCATACCATGGCAGCAGATCAGTGGAACGGCTCAAACAATATGTCGATCTTGCTGTAGAGATGAACTGGAAATACTCGCTGGTGGATGCCGGCTGGCCCGACATGGAAGACGGGAACATTCAGGAGGTGATAGAATATGCCGATCAAAAAGACATTGGACTGTTTTTGTGGTACAATTCCGGTGGAAGATCCAACAATTACCAGCGGGAGCAGTATGTTATGCTAGATCCGGAACTTCGGAAAAAGGAGATGAGGCAACTCCGGGAATGGGGCATCAAAGGAATAAAGGTTGATTTTTTCAACAGCGACAAGCAGCACATGATTCGGTTGTATCATAACATCCTCCAGGATGCGGCAAAATACAATCTGATGGTCAACTTCCACGGATGCACGCTGCCGCGGGGCTGGCGAAGAACATATCCCAACCTGATGACCATGGAAGCCATAAAGGGGGCGGAGAACTACCGGTATGACGAAAGCTATACCGACCGCGCACCTGTACACAACACCATTGCTGCCTATACCCGGAATATAATCGGACCCATGGACTATACCCCCTGTACATTCAGCAACAACAGGTATCCGCATAAAACCACCTACAGCCATGAGCTGGCGCTAAGTGTCATTTATGAATCGGGTATACAGCATATGGCAGATAAAGCCGAAGCTTATTTATCTCTTCCCGAAGCTCCGAAAGATTTTCTTAAAGCAGTACCCGCTGCATGGGACGAAACCAGGTTCATAAACGGAATCCCCGGAGAAACCGTAGCAATAGCCCGACGTAAGAATGATAACTGGTACATCGGAGGAATAAACGGAACCTCGGAAAACCGGGAGATTCAAATAGAAACTGATTTTCTGAAAAGCGGAATAGCTTATGAAATGACTCTAATTACTGACGGCGATCAACCTGAAACTTTTCATACCGAAACCCGGAATATTTCGAAAGATCAAGCATTCCAGGTTTCCCTGGAAGCCCGCGGAGGGTTTGTTGCAAGGGTACAGGAAGAATAGCCGGAGGTTTAAGCTGATCAATCAGACCTTTTAGGTCATCATCCCGAGCCTTTAGCTCATCACTTTGATGCTTTAGCTGATCCATCAGATCCTTTAGCTCGTCTAGTAGACGCGTTAGCTAATCCATCAGATCCTTTAGGTCATCTAGTAGACGC
>CAYNPZ010000209.1:0-6741 GCA_964399175.1 uncultured Bacteroidales bacterium
AACGTGATGGAAGAAGAGTCAAGAGACAGGAATTAAGATACAGGATACAGGAGAAGACGAGAAGACGGGAAGACGGGAAAGAGTGATGAGTAGTGATGAAGTTCCTTTATTGTCATGAATCATTATTGGCATTGAAGTCTGACATCTCTATCAACCACCTATCCTACCATTAAATATAAAAGGCTCGATCTTTTCTATTGTACATCTTCTTATATCAGGATGTCTGGGATTCAGCAAATAATTATATTCATTTTTCACTACAGCAGATGGGATTTTTAAAACAAGATGGCGATTTTCCTTCAAAAACCTCGTGCCAAATTCCATCGTTTCCTTTTTATAAAAGTTGTAGGGCTCAGAAACATTCCAGCCGGAAATCAGAATATGACCGGGAAGTTCTATTATTTCTATATCATCAGGTATATTGATGGTCACCACTACCAAGTCTGAGGGTATATTTCGGTAGTCGGTTATATGGACAAATCTTTCTCAAGAAGTTTTTGATCTGATTGTTCAAGTTTAAATGTTTTCATGATACGAAATATTTCGTTATAATAAACGCAAATATACGCCATATATTATAAAAAGGCAATCTCTTTAAATTTCCAGATTACCCGTAAAAGCCATGAAAACATTCCGCTTCTTGATCTCCTCATTCACTGCAAGGAGGTTGCTCAACAGGATCCTGCCCACCACATAATTCGATGAGAGACTGGTATACTTTTCCGTAATCGTTTCAAAATCAAACAGGTTGAAATCCGAAGTATTGTCATACCGCAGGTATATCTCCACTTCACAATCGGTGGTATAAGCTGAAGGCTTAAAGAAATTCCTTTTCTTGTACTCATAGCTGTAATCATAGCTCCGGGCGGTGATATCGGACAATATGGAAGCTGCCGTAGGAAAACCACCGGCTCCCTTGCCGAACATAAACTGCTTGTCGTAGCATTCCCCTTCAATGACCACACCATTGAACTCATCCTCAACATTGAACACGTATTCTTCGCTATCCACCAACTTGGGCATGACGAAGAGTGTAAAACGTTCCTTATCGAGTTTGGCAACATGAGCGATCAGTTTGATCCTGTTTTGTTTGTTTTTTGCGTATTCGAGATCAAAGTCGGAGATATTTGAAATTCCGAATGAAAAAACATCATCCGGGTATACATAGGTGCCGAATCCGTGGGTGGCAATGATCACAAGCTTATACAGTGCATCGTACCCATCCACATCAATTGAGGGATCACTTTCGGCAAATCCCAGTTCCTGGGCTCTTTTCAGTGAAGGCTCATAGGAAGCATTATCCTTAAACATCCGGGAAAGAATGTAATTGGAAGATCCGTTCAATATCCCTGAGATGGATTTCAACAGGTCGTTGTCATAATATTCCTCAAGATTTCGTATCACCGGTATACTGCCGCAGGCAGAAGCATCATAAAGCAGGGAAGAGCCGGTTTCTTCCTGTAAACGAATGAATTCTTCCAGATGATGGGCTACCATCTTTTTATTGGCTGAAACCACATTTTTACCGGATTTTAAAGCCCTTTTCACAATATCATAAGCTTCCCGGTCATCGTTGGTTAATTCCACCACCAGGTTGACCTCCTCGTCGTTGATGATGGTGTTCGGATCATAGCAAAAGTATTCCTTGCCTATTGATCTTTGCTTTTCCGGATCCTTTACACAAATGTGTTTGATGTGGGTTTTGGTGATCTGGTTATTTAGAAGAAGCTGATAAAGTCCTTCTCCTACTACGCCAAAACCGAAGAGTCCTATTATTGCTTCTTTCTTCATACTTTTTCCGTTTTTTTAAGATTGTTCCTGAGAATTCGTGTTAGTTTCGAAATTTCTATCAAAAAGCCGTCGTGTCCATATTTGGAGTCGACTTCAATATATCGGGCACTGGGGATGTGATAAGCAATAAATTTTTGTTCTTCCACCGGGAAAAGAATATCTGTAGAGATACCGACAACCAGGGCATTGGCCTTAATTCCCCCCAGCACTTCCTCCTCGGAATCCCTACCCCGTGCAATATTATGGGTATCCAATGCTTTTGTCAGCTTATAATAGGAAAAGGCGTTGAAGCGCCGGGCCAGCTTTTCTCCCTGATATCGCTGGTAGGTGGTGGCTTTGTAATTTTCGAGTTTTTCGTCATTATCCTCGCTCTGTGTCATCGTGTAGGTCTGATAATTCCTGTAGCTAAGAAGAGCTATGGAGCGTGCCACTTTCATGCCGCTCAGTCCGGCGGCCTCTTTTCTTTCCTGGTAGGAAGGATCCGCCTCAATAGCCATTCTTTGCGATTCGTTAAAGGCAATTGCCCAAGGAGAAGCTTTTGCACTGCTTGCAATTAAAACAAGGTTGATAAACAAATCGGGATTCATGATGCTCCACTCCAGCGCCTGAAATCCACCAATGGAGCCTCCGGTGACCACAAATATTTTGTTGATATCCAAATGCCTGCGTAACAATTCGTGTGCCTCAACCATGTCTCTTACGGTTACTTCGGGAAAATCATGATACCAGGGCTCACCTGTTTCGGGATTGATGGATAAAGGTCCGGTTGTGCCATAACAAGAACCCAGAATATTGGCACAAATGATGAAATGATATCGGGGGTCAAAGATTTTTCCTTCTCCCACCATGCCACCCCACCAATCGGATACATCCGAATTGGCAGTGAAGGCATGACAGATCCAAACCACATTATCCCTACCGGGGCTTAGTGTTCCCAAGGTATGATAGGCAATGTTTAAAAAGGGCAGGCGCCCCCCTTTTTCCAGTTCAAAAGGACCATCATAATGAAAAACGTATTTCTCCATTTTTTAAATCTGTTTTAAAGCCTGATCAAAATCAGCGATGATGTCTTCAATATTTTCAATGCCGGTGGAAACCCTCAAAGAGGTAGGCAACACACCGGCCGCCTTCTGTTCTTCTTCCGACAACTGCTGGTGGGTTGATACGGATGGCTGAATGATGAGGGTTTTGGCATCCCCAACATTGGCCACGTGGCTCACCAACTGCATATTGTTTACCACTTTCTTGGCTTCCTCCTTGGTTCCTTTCACCTCAAAGGAAAGTACACCGCCATAACCGTTTGTCAGATATTTACTGGCCATCCCATGATTCTCATCATCCGGCAATCCGGGGTAATGGACCTTGTTTACTTTCGGATGATCATTCAGCCATTTGGCCAGCTCCAACGTATTGTCAACCTGACGCTGCAACCTCAATGAAAGGGTTTCGATGCCCTGAAGTATAAGAAACGCATTGAAGGGACTCAATGCCGGCCCGTAATCCCTTAATCCTTCTACTCTGGCTCTTAAAATAAAAGCCAGCTCGCCGAAATTTTCATGGAACTTCAGGCCATGGTAGCCTTCCGATCCTTCTGTGAATTGGGGAAACTTACCATTGCCCCAGTCATAATTGCCGCTGTCAATAACAATACCGCCCATTGACGTGCCGTGACCCCCAATCCATTTGGTGAGGGAGTTAACCAAAACACTGGCGCCATAATCAATGGGCCTGCAAATGTAGCCTGCAGCACCAAAAGTATTATCCACCATCAGAGGAATGTTATATTTTTCAGCCAATTTTGAGAACGCCTCAAAATCGGGAACCTTGTAACTCGGATTGCCAATGGTCTCCAGGTAAATTACTTTGGTATTTTCATCAATCAAAGGTTCAAAATCTTTAGGCTCGAGGCTGGGTGCAAACCTGGCCTCAATACCAAGACGTTTAAGTGTAACTTTGAACTGATTGAACGATCCACCGTAAAGATAGGGTGAAGTAACGAAATTCTCACCAGTCTCTATCAGATTGGTCAGGGCAATGAACTGCGCCGAGTGACCTGAAGCTGTCGCCAGGCCGGCAATACCTCCCTCCAAAGCTGCTACCCGCTGTTCCAGCACTTCATTGGTAGGGTTCATGATTCGCGTATATATATTGCCGAACTCCTGAAGCCCGAATAAATTGGCCACATGATCAGAGTCCTTGAACTGATAGGAAATGGTCTGGTAAATGGGTACGGCCCTCGAAAGGGTATCCTGGTCAATCTGCTGACCGCCATGTACCTGCAATGTCTCGAATCGATAGTTTTTTGTATCCATAGATTAATAATTTTCTGGTTTAAATTTTATTATCTGTTAAAATGGAAGAATTTGGTGACTTGACAAAAAATTCATTGTGGATTGCCCTTACGGTTTCGGCCTTGTTGGCATTATTGACGATGAAATATGCCGCCACATGGCTTGCACCGAAAGAGATCATCTCAATATTGATCCCTTTTTCAGCAACCGATTTAAAAGTTTTGGCGGCAATGCCATGGTGGGTAGTAAGCCCTTCCCCGACCACCGCCAGCACAGAGATTTCAGATATAGCTGATATATTTTCTATTCCTCTTATCTCCTCGTTTCGGATCAGGCTTTCCGCCCGCTTAAGATCATATATATCCAGTAGAATGTTAATCGCAATCTGGGAAGTGATCACAGATTTGATATTGATATTCGCCTGATCAAGTACAGAAGTAATTTTCGCCAGAACTCCGGGTTTTACTCCCACGCCCGATCCGCCAAGCTTAACGATGCCGAAATCATCGCTATAGGAAATGCTCTTGATGACCTCGCGCGACACATTTCCTTTCTCGCTGATGAGGGTAAGCGGTTGGGAAATATCCGTTACGTTACGGATATTGTAAATTTTTACCGGAATATTTTTCTCCCTCAGAGGTTCAACGGTTCGTGGATGAAGGATTCTGGAACCGAAATAGGCCAGTTCGGCAGATTCGGAATAGGTTAAATGCCCAACATTCCGGGTATTTTCCACGATACCGGGATCTGCACTCAGGAAGCCATCCACATCTTTCCACACATCCAACGATTCTGCATCAATGCAATTGGCTATAGCTGCAGCGGAATAGTCGCTGCCGCCTCTCCCGAGCAAGGTTACCTTGTGATCCCAAGATACTCCATAAAATCCGGGAATAACATACACTGTTCCATCGAGATACTCACGGAAATGCTCCTGGCTCAATGCGGTCTCAATGGTGGCATTCCTGTACTCCCCATCTGTATATAGCGGAATGTCTTCAGGAAGAAGCTCCTTGCATACAAAACCTTTGTCCCGAAGAATGTAGGAGAAAATCAATGAGGAAAAGCGCTCTCCGAAGCTTAAAATCTCATCTCTGAGGAATTCAGGAATATCACCAATATAATGAATTCCCATCAGCTTCTTCTGCAATTCCTCAAACCTATATTCGAGGTTATTCTTAGCTTCTTCATTCAATGAAAGATCTTCAATATATTGATCAAAGATCTCATATTTAATCTGCCGGATCTTTTCTGTAAAATCCTGAATGTGGCGGTTGTCTTCCCTGCATCTTTCAATCACCTCAGTCAGCTCATCGGTTATACCATAAAATGCTGAAAATACAAGGATCAGCGGTTGACGATACAGCTGGGCGACTTCAAGTATTTGTTTTATATCGTTCAAAGACTTCAGGTTGGATCCGCCAAATTTCACTACCCGATAGTTGTGCATACTCATAATGTTTAAAGTTCAGGAAAAATATACGAGGTATTTCGGCCCGTATTTAAGGCCTGCCGAATTGAATTATAATTGTAGCTCCATGCATTAACGCATGGACATAGGCATAAAGGGCATGATGAAGTCTTTGCAGGTAAGGTGATAATCCCTCAAGCGATACAATTGATAACAGGGTAATTCTTTGCTTAAAGCTTTGTTTGTTTTCATGGCTTAGCGTTTTGATTTATAAATCCCCTTTGTGGGCCAGGTGGTAGCACCTTGTCTCATTTAAGACCGGTTGCTAGAGGTTCACAGAGCCTGGTCTCTCCCCTCTTCTATATAAATCAAACGCCCTTTATTTTGGAAAATAAAGAGGTTTGAATCAGCCCACAAATAAATGAAGAAAATTCCAATAATCAAAATATCATTTACGAAAACTGAAATCTTATATTGAAAACTCCTTCATTTCAAAATATTATATAACAATACAAAATGTATCCTGCCTAATCTACGTTTAACCACAGGTAAAAGTTCAATAACTGGTTTTAAGAATCAATTAAAAAGTATAAAGCCATGTTCAATGATTCCAAAGGTCCCATCGAGCATTTCTCATGGGGAAGATTTGTTATAAACGGCGAAGAACACGGAAAAACAGAAGAAGGAAAGAAAGGCAAGGGCAAAGACATTTGTCTTATTGGTGATAAAGTGAAGAAGTGGAAAGAAAGAGAGGGCCACACATTGAAATCAGAGATGGTAAGCAGGGTTTTCGATAGAAACATTGATACGCTTATTATTGGTATCGGTGTAAACGGGCAGATTGAATGTCCTGAAGAGGTTAAAAAAGAAATCAGAAAACACAACATTCATGAACTGGCCTTGCTAAAGACCCCCGATGCCTGCAAAAAGTACAACGAATATTATCACCAGGGGAAAAATGTGGCCCTGCTGGCCCATGGGACGTGCTAGGCATATCATTCATAATTGAACAATGTGTAATTTACGTAGAACTTGAGAAGCATTGGGTTCATTCATTTTTATTAACATGCTTTCCTTTTTATTCTTCCTGTTGTACTTTATGCGCCTTAGTGGTTAAAACATTAAACCACAACGGACACAAAGGAAATCTCAAAGGCACACTAACCCCGACTTAGGTGAACTTAAATTTTTGAAAAAAAATTTTAGTGAACCTTAGTCGCTGTCGGAGACAGGAATAATTCTTGAATT
>CAYNPZ010000210.1:0-6735 GCA_964399175.1 uncultured Bacteroidales bacterium
AATGGTTTTAAAGATTTCCAAAATATGTTTCTATCTATCTTTAGTTAACACTCTCTAATAATTTATATAACTGCTTTACTTTAAGGTCTCTAATTTCATTTTATGGTTTGGTGTTTTTCATCCTTCATAATTCAAGACGCAATGATAAATCATTCGTTTAAAAAATAAACGGGTTTATCACTACAAAATGGCAATCTGTCAAAAGTGACATGATTTACATTATTGAATTTATTGAAATTATGGATTTTTTAATTTTGGCATTAGTTGATATTTTGTAAGATGTAACCTTCTGGACCATTTCAAAGTAAGCAATATTCAATCATACAAAGTCTCTCTAACGATTAAAAATATTTTGTATACCTAAATGAAGAGCCTATGAACCAAGAGTCTATCCCCCAATTAAAAAACAGAATCAAAGAACTGGAAGCTGAAAATGCCCAATTAAAAGAAGACAAGGATGAATTAAGAGCTTTCTATGAGAATGCTCCGCTTCCCTACCAATCACTCGATCAAGACGGATGCTTCATTGATGTCCACCCCAATTGGTTAAATACGCTTGGCTATAAAAGAGAGGAAGTGATAGGCGAATATTTTGCCGATTTCCTCCATAAAGACTGGCACCCCAGTTTTGAAAAGAACTTTCCGGAGCTTAAAAGACGTGGGTATATACACAATTTGGAATATCGAATGAAACACAAAAAGGGGCATTATATCGATGTTTTATTTGAAGGATATGTAGGGTATCACCGAGATGGCACCTTCAGGCAAACGTATTTTGTTTTTAAGGACATCTCCCAACATGTAAAGGACAGGGAGAAACTGGCTTCTCAAAAAGAAAGATTGGCAAATATCATTGAAGGAATCGATGCAGGCACATGGGAGTGGAATGTCCAGACGGGCGAGACCATTTTTAATGAACGCTGGGCGAAATTCATAGGTTATACCCTTGAAGAACTTTCTCCCACCACCATTGATACATGGATGAAACATGCCCATCCGGATGATTTGGAAAAATGCAAAAAGGAATTGGACAAGCATTTTAGGGGTGAAACCGATCTGTATGAATGCGAGCATCGGATGAAACATAAAGATGGCAGTTGGATATGGTTACTGGACAGAGGCAAAGTGGTTTCATGGACAGAAGACGGGAAACCGCTTTGGATGTTTGGTACCCATCAGAACATCACAAAGCGTAAACAAGCTGAAGGTGAACGAGCTGAAAGTGAAAGAAAATACAGACAGCTCTTCGAAAATGCCCCTATAGGAATTTCTCAAACTGATTTACAGGGTCAACCCATAATGCAAAACGATACCATGGCTCATTGGCTGGGTTTCGAAAGCTCAGAAGAAATGATGAAATTTTATTACGATTATGGAGAACGGTTTTATGTTGATCCTCAAAGAAGGCAGGAATTTTTGCAAAAAATAAAGGATCAGGGATATGTTAAGAATTTTGAATATAAAATGAAAAGGAAAGATGGTAGCCATATTTGGCTTTCACTGACAGCTAATAAGTTGGATTATCAGGATAACACAGGTGTTGTTATAGAGGGTTTTGCCATAGATATCACCGACCGAAAAGAGGCTGAATTTAAACTTCAAAAGAAATATGACGAATTAAAAACTACTGAGGAGGAATTAAGGGCATCCAACGAAGAACTACAAGAAGTTAATCAAAAGCTAAAAGAACAAAAAGGTGAATTAGAGATATATAAGAGGATGGTTGAGAGTTCTGAGGATTTGATGGCAGTGTTGGATGCAGACTACAATTATATAAGTGTCAACAATGCATATTTAAAATATTTTCAGCTGAATAATGAAGAAGTCATCGGGCATACAGTAAAGGAAGTTTTAGGGAAGAATAACTTTGAGGAAAAAGTAAAACCTAATCTTGACAAATGTTTTAAAGGGGAGACTGTTAACTTCGAGACAGTTATACAATTTCCAGGAAAAGAAATGGTCAATCTTGGTGCCTATTATTACCCGCTGAAAAGACATGAAAAAGTTGATGGAGTTGTAGCAGTTATAAGAGATATTACCCAAAGGAAGAGAGCAGAAGAGGCTCTTAAAAAAAGTGAGCAACAGTTCCGTCAATTGTTTAAACAGGCAGCAATAGGCATTTTTATTGCTGACATTAATAATAATATTCTTGACGCTAATGAAAAGGCATTATCTCTTCTGGGATATTCCAAAGAAGAGATGATTAATATGAATGCCCAAAATATCATTCATCCTGATGACCTTAAAAATTTATCCCTAAAAGAAAATATAAGGAAAATGCTTTCTGGAGAAGTTTTACAGATAGAGAGAAGATATTGCAGAAAAGATGGTGATTATATTAATGTATTGATCAATATGGGTGAAATTGATACAGAAGAAAACAAAAATCTATATATGGTAATGTTTCAGGACATTACTGAACGCAAACAAGCCGAAAAGGAACTTCAGGTTAAAAATCGCATATCCAACACCTTCATTGACTCCGAACATGAAGATTTTTATAAAGCAGTACTGGATATTTTAAGGGAGGTTTTTGACAGTGAATATGGATATTTTGGCTATATTAATGATGACGGTAACCTTGTCGCTGAATCGATGACAAGAGATGTGTGGGATGAATGTCAAATTAAAGACAAAAGCATTATTTTCCCTAAAGACACATGGGGTGGTTTGTGGGGTAATGCTCTCAAAAGAAAGAAGACCCTGTATCAAAATGGAAATCTGCAATTTCCACAGGGACATGTCCAACTCCAAAACGCTATTGCAGCCCCGATTGTTGTAAATAACAAGTTGATCGGGCAGATCGCTCTTGCCAATAAGCAAAGTGGGTTTAATGAAAGTGATAAACAATCGATAAATAATTTATGCGATTATATTGCTCCTTTACTCCATTCTAAATTTAAGGAAGATAAATATATACATGAATTGCTGGAAGCCAAAGAAAAAGCCGAAGAGAGTGACCGCCTGAAATCAGCCTTCCTTGCCAAGATGAGCCATGAAATACGAACGCCCATGAATGGCATCATGGGATTTTCAGAGATGTTGCAAGAGAAGGAGTTTTCGAAGGATGAACGGGATAAGTTCCTCAATATCATTCATAGCAGAACCCACCATTTGCTCAATATCATCAATGACCTTGTAGATGTTTCAAAAATCGAAGCCAATCAATTGACATTAAATTTTCAGCAGTTCTGCCTGAATGATGTGATGAAAGAACTTTACAGGGTTTATAAAAATCAGCTCAATACCGAGGAGAAAAGTCATATAGAATTAAAAGTAAATGCTTCCCTTGATCATGATAATAGTTTTATCTATTCTGATCCCAGCCGATTCAGACAAATTATGGACAATCTGTTAAACAACGCCATTAAATTTACCCATGAGGGGAGCATCGAATTTGGCTATGAACTTACATCTGAAGATCAGTTGCTTTTCTATGTCAAGGACACGGGAATAGGTATTCCTATTGACCAGCAAAAACAAATTTTTGAACGTTTCAGACAGGCAGATGATACGACCAGCAGAGCGTATGAGGGTACGGGACTGGGGCTGACCATTTCTAAAAATCTGGTAGAATTGATGGGTGGAGAGTTTTGGATGGATTCTAAAGAAGGAGAAGGATCCGTCTTTTATTTCACCCTTCCTTGTGAAACTCAACAGACAGCAGGAAAAGAGGAAGTAAAGGAAGAAGTGCCTGATGAAACGGAAGGCGAAGACAAAACATTACTGGTTATAGAGGATGACCCCACAAGCCTTGAATACATGAAAGCGCTGCTCGAACCCGGTGGATTCAATATTGTTGCCTGTACCACAGGAAAAGAAGGATATGAAGCATTTCTGAACAATTCCGAAATTGATCTCATACTAATGGATATCAAACTTCCTGATACAACAGGCTTGGAGCTTACAAGAAAGATTCGTTCTTCAGCGCATCACAGCGATGTTCCCATTATAGCCCAAACTGCCTATGCCATGAGCGAAGATGCGAGGAAGAGTTTGGATGCAGGTTGTGATGATTATATCAGCAAACCCATTGATAAAAAGAAATTGTTGGCTAAAATGTACAAGTTTATATAGAATAAAATTTCAACATCTCAATTCTCGGGCTAATGAAAGAAAAGAAATTTTCCAATGTCACCATCAAGGAGACCAATGAAACCAAGAAGGTCCGTATAGGTTCTGACTTGAAACCAGAAGTAAGCGATGAGCTGATTGAAAAGTGGCAATCGCTGTTAGACCTAACAGCCAGAATTATTGATGTTCCTTCTGCCTCAATTGTTAAATTGCATGAAGATCATGTCGAGCTATTTTTAAACAACCAAACTGCCGAGAATCCTTTCTATGCAGGTAAAAAAGTAGAGCTGATTTATGGGGTTTATTGTGAAACCGTAATTGGTAAACAAGATAAATTATTGGTTCCTGATGCCAAAAAGAATCCAATATGGAAAGATAATCTGGAAGTAGACCTGAACATGATCTCCTATTTGGGATATCCCGTTAATTATCCCGACGGGGAAGTGTTTGGTACTGTATGTGTGCATGATAACAAAGAGAACCACTACAATGAACTCCATAAGGATTTAATGGACAAAATAAGACAGCAGATAGAGACCGATCTGGAGCTTCTTGTTTCAAACCAGCAGTTGAAGGAACTGAATGCCATCAAAGACAAGTTTTTCTCCATCATCGGGCATGACCTTAAAAATCCTTTTAACTCATTGCTTGGTATGAATGATCTGCTTATACAAAATGCCGATGAATATTCGCCAGAAAAGGTTCGCCATTTTGCCAGACAGATGTATGATTCATCCAAGAATGCCTACAATTTACTGGAAAACTTATTGGAATGGGCAAGGATACAAAGGGGAGAGCTGGAACCCAAACTGGTGGAAATTAATTCAGAAGAGATTATTAAAGAAGTTAAAGAATTGACTGAACCTCTGGCAAATTCCAAAGACATCAATTTGCAAACGGCTCCTGAAGATAACCCTCCTGTTTTAGCCGACAGGGAAATGCTGAAAACCATTTTGCGCAATCTGGTGACCAACTCCATAAAATATACCCATCCAAAGGGAACTGTCATAATTAGCACGAAAAAGAATGAAGAATATCTCCAATTTACAGTATCCGATACGGGGATGGGTATCCCTTCCGGTTATCTTGACAGGCTTTTTGAAATTGATTGTAAATTGTCAGAGGAAGGAACAGCAAAGGAGAAAGGAACGGGATTGGGACTGATTCTTTGCAAAGAATTTGTGGAAAAGCAAGAAGGCAAAATCTGGGTAGAAAGTGAAGAAGGAAAAGGAAGCGATTTTCATTTTACGATACCTCTTTGGAATGGTGAGAAGGGAGGATGAGCATTGTATATCCTTATTCGTTGTTACAGATATTCAAAATTGTACCAGTAACGCATTATTGGCAGGTTCAGTATATGGAGCCATTTTTCTAAGGTCTTGTGGCTTCATCTTTTCATTAAGATAGTATATCTCTCTGTATATGGAGTTTCAAAGACTTTTTAATGTACCTGGCTTCTGATTATCTGTCGACTGATGATTCCTGTTTATTGGAAGGCTATGGCTTTTTCAGGGTAGAATGTATATATTCCTTTAGATACGGATGATTATAGAATGAAATGCATACCTCAGCCTTATCTGAATCGGTTATTTTTCCTTTCAGGTAAAATACCCCTCTTGATTGTAAAACTCGATTCATATTCCTCTCAATAGCCTTCTCGGCTTTCACCTTCTTAAGTCCCTATCAGGTCAACAAAATATTTACAAAGGATAATAATTTTGAACAATACCCTTCAAGAATCCGCTTATAATTCCCATGAATGTTGAATCTGGGTGCAAGGGTGCAAGAAACTCTAAAACTTCCTGAAAAATTTTCAGAGACCCATATCAATTGAACTTATCTTGTTGGCTATCTCATTTCAAAAAGTTTTGGAAAACCCTTCACCCGTACACCCGGATTGAGATATAATGGGGATTTAAACAGGATTCTTTCTGGTTGCTGAAGGTTTTTTCCGCTTTTAGGAGGTTCTGATAAATTTTATCCCATATAAGTGAATGCAGTTGTGGAACTTCAAAAACACCCCCGGGTATTTCCCAGCCATAATTAAGTCTACCCCCCTGTGATTAGTACCACTTTAAACTTCTAAAAATTTTCTCCCACTTTTTTGTAACAATTTATTTACATAAAAAATGGCAGTCGATTTGTTTTATAGATAATATATTAGAATACAGATTGTTAAAGAAGTCTACAAAAAATTAACCCCATATAGACGAGCGCACAAGGTACCTCTGTAAACACCCCACCCGAAATTTTGCAGATGGGTTATATCCCCGCCTGCTTATTTCAGTTCATTTTTATTGTATAACCTAAAAATTTTGAATTATGGTTACTATCGTCGATTACAGAGAGAGACAAAACTCTGAAGGAGAATCTTTCTATGCCTTGATCGTGGAATCAGGTCTGGAAGCAGTAAAATCCCAGGAAACAGGGAAAACCTACTTCACCAAGAAGAAGGCATCTGTCCCAAGTACCTTTACAGAGGAAGAATGCCAGAGTCTTATAGGTGAACAGATGGATGGATCTGTTAAGAAGGTAAGCTGTGATCCTTATGAAATCACTGATGAATCTACCGGAGAAGTTATCAAGCTCTCCCATCGGTGGGAGTATTTTATGGAAGGAGATGCTCCTGAAGAGATTGTCAGAGACGAAAAGGTGCAACAG
>CAYNPZ010000211.1:0-6672 GCA_964399175.1 uncultured Bacteroidales bacterium
ACCGGAGAAGACTGGAGAGAAAAAGGACGCCATAATAAGCTGCTGCCGCCAGAATACGTGGATCATCTTCCCCATGAATATGTAACATGGCCCGAAGCTATGAAAGAAGCAGGCTACAAAACATTTTTCGCCGGTAAATGGCATCTGGGTGACGAAGGCTCTTATCCGGAAGATCATGGCTTTGATATCAACCAGGGAGGCTTTGAAGCGGGAGGTCCATACACGGGGGGCTACTTTTCTCCCTTCAACAATCCCAAAATGGAAGACCATGAAGATGAGAAAGGCATGAGCCTACCTGGAAAACTTGCCAAAGAAACAAACATCTTTATCGAGCAAAACAAAGACACCTCCTTTTTTGCCTTTTTATCTTTTTATGCGGTTCATGCTCCCATTCAAACAACTCAGGAAAACTGGAAAAAATACCGGGATAAGGCCGATAAAATGGGTATTGCTCCCAAAGGGGAAGGTTTTGAAATGGGTCACTTTTTACCGGTCAGGCAAATACAGGACAATCCCATCTATGCAGGGTTGGTAGAACATGTAGATGATGCCGTTGGCCAGGTGCTTCAGAAACTGGAAGAAAACGGTCTTGACGAAAATACCATTGTTATTTTCACCTCAGACCATGGCGGGGTTTGTGCCGGCGATGATTATGCCACGACAAATAAACCCTTACTCAGAGGAAAAGGTTATCAATATGAAGGAGGGCTTAGGGTGCCTTACTTTATCAAAGTACCCGGTCTGACAGATGGTGAAACATGTGATGTCCCTGTCAACAACACGGATTTCTACCCAACGGTTCTTGACCTGGCCGGCGAAGAACTGAAACCCGATGAACATAATGAAGGAACAAGCCTGGTTCCTCTCCTGCACGGTAAAGAAATAGAAGAACGAGATCATTACTGGCATTATCCGCATTATGGAAATCAGGGAGGCCAACCCTCCTCCATAATCAGGAGGGGCGACTGGAAATTAATTCATTATTATGAAGACGGACGTAATGAATTATACAATGTAAGCGATGACCTTTCCGAAACGACCGATTTGTCCGCTGAGCGACCGGAAAAAACCAAAGAACTTGCTGAGGCATTGAATGGATACCTGGAAAAAATGGATGCCCGATATCCTGAAAAAGATCCGCAGTATGATCCTAAGCTCGAAAAGCAGCATCTTAAGGAAGTTGAAAATAATCTGCTTCCCCGACTTGAGGAAGAAAGGATGAAGTTCCTGTCTGAAGATTTTAACCCGGGAAACAACTGGTGGGGCAGCGAAGTTTCTGATGAATAAACTGGATTGAGCGCTGCTTCGGAAACGCGGCAGCGTTCAATTTTACATCATTTTATACAGTTGTTCTTTAAAATAATTGAGATGTTGACCGATCATTTTATGAGTAAACTATTTTTGGCTGTTGTTTTAAGCATTTTCTCACAAGGTATGCTTATCGCCCAGCATTCCGGAGTGGATGCCCGATGGATCAGGGAAAATGTGGTGGATAATCCCGTAGATGCGTACTGGCTTACCAATAACCTGAAAAAAGAGACGCCCCGGTTGTTTCTGGATGATCAAACAGAGGCAAAAATCAAGCACAGCATCCAACATGATCCTGTAGCAAAACATTATTACAAATTGCTTACAAAACGGGCCGAAGCCATCTATATGAAACCTTTGCTAGAACGGGAAAAAACAGGAAGACGTTTGCTGGGTGTTTCCCGGGAGGCAGTCAGGCGGATCGGGACATTGGCCCTGGTATATCGGATAGGTGGAAATGAACGATACCTTACCCGCCTGGAAAAAGAAATGAATGCCGTGTGTGAATTTTCCGACTGGAATCCCTCACATTTTCTGGACGTAGCGGAAATGTCATACGCAGTAGCTCTGGGACTGGACTGGTGCGGGGAATGGCTTTCCAAACCAACTGTTAAAAAGGCTAACACAGCATTGGTCGAAAAGGCGTTAAAGGTAAGTCTCACTGAAAAAAGCTACAACTGGTGGATCGATGCGCACCACAACTGGAATCAGGTTTGTCATGGCGGCTTGTCGGCCGCGGCGCTCGTCACGGCAGACGATCATCCTGAACTGGCAGCCCGGATCCTTTCAAGGGCAGTAAACAAGCTTCCCCTGGCAATGGCCGGTTATTCACCTGACGGAGCCTATCCCGAAGGCCCCAGTTACTGGGGATACGGTACTTCCTACAATGTGCTCGCCATTGACATGTTCCGTTCCGCCCTTGGCACGGATTTTAACCTACCCAAATCGCCGGGATTCATGGAAAGCGCTATTTACCGGCTTCTTACAGAAGCACCTTCCGGGTGGTCGTTCAACTATTCGGATGCCGGCCTGGGAGGTATTGACCTGGGCACATGGGGCCTGCTGTCATGGTTTGCCAAAGAAACGGGCAACTCCATGTATCTCGACCGGGAGGAATTTCTTGACCTCACTAAAAAAGCCAGGCAAAATAATGAGAACCTTTCCCGTCTGGCCCCAACTACGTTGGTCTGGATAGCAGGTTACGAAAGAAAAAAAGATGGAAAACCACCTGTTTACTGGAAAGGAGAAGGCGAAAACCCAATTGCCATATTCCGGGCAGAACCCAATGAAAAAAGCGGATTTTATCTGGGCGTTAAAGGTGGGTCCGCCTCTGTGAATCATGGCAATATGGATGTGGGATCATTCATCTTTGAAGCCGGTGGCGTTCGCTGGTCGATTGATCCCGGAAGCCAGAGCTATAACAAGCTGGAGCAAATTATTGGATCGGGATTATGGGACAGCAGCCAGGATGGCGAACGCTGGACCCTGCTTACCAAGAACAACTACAATCACAGCACCCTCACGGTAAATGATGCATTGCACCGGGTACAAGGCTATGCACCGATTGAAAAGTTTGCAGTGGATGAACCTCCGCAATTGGTCACACTGGATCTTCATGAGGTCTTTCAGGGCCAGCTGAAGGATGCCAAAAGAACGTTTGTCAAGCAGGATGCAGGTAGCTTAAGAATTATTGACGAAATGGTTCCGGACGACAATACGGAAAACGTGACCTGGAGAATGATGACGCAGGCAGAAGTCCGGACTACCGAGACTGGTGCAGTACTGATGGAGGATGGGAAAGAACTGAAACTGGAAATTCTTGAGCCTTCCAATCTGGCTGTTTCTGTTGTTGCTATGGATCCTCCGCCGCTCGAGTATGATAAAAGAATCGAGGGACTGAAAAGGATAGAGATCCGAATCCCAGGTTATAGGCTGCAAGAAGGCAAAAATTTTGCCCTTGTGGTGAAGTTGCAGTTACAGGATATTGAATGAGTTTCCCAAACGATCTCGCAACAAAGCCGGGTATTTAGAAATGTTTAGAGCTCTTTATTCTATCATCTCTCCTTTTTATTTTGTTATTTCTTCTTACTGAAATATCATTTTCACCTGCTATTCTGTCATCTCTTCCAGCTCAAATATCATTTTCACCTGTTATTTTGTCATTTCTGCCTGCTCAAATATCATTTCTGCCTGCTATTTTGTCATTTCTTCCAGCTCATTCATCATTTCTTCCAACTAATATATGATTTTTGCCTGTCAGTTTGTCATTTTTGCTTATTGATTTGCTTTTTCTCACCTGGTTTCCTCAACCTTCAGATAGTTCCATCCCTCCTTACTGAGATTCAACTTCAAACCGTTCAGTAATTCATCTCCTTGATAAGTTTCGGTTGAATTTTCATTCACCCGGGTTACCCGATACTCCTTTTCCCTGTTAATGGTAAACCACTCCGGAAATTGGTTGATGCGGGGGTAATCCAGCGGCATGCCCATATTTTCCTTATGTCTTTGGTAATCGAATATAAGCTCTCCATTCCATGCTTCATCCGATTGGATGGATATGTACAGGGTATTGGTATCGGATACTGCCCCGAATTGCAGGGATTCATCCCATGGTTTTGCAGTAAGGCCCTGGGTTTTCCAAAGGCAATACATGATGGTGGTTCGGGCAAAGTTGCCATCGCCGTGCCAGCCCTCGATGATGCCTGAATCTTTCCATTTCAGGGCATTCTCCCGGTGGCTGGAGTCTTGCATGGACCACATGATTTGAGTTTGATCATCAATCCATTTTTGGGCGGAGGTCATAGGTTCGCGGTTGTAAAGGTTCAGGGCGCTTTCGATGGCATCGGCATACCCGTCGGCGCTGCCGCTTTCCCAATCATAGGCATCATAATGGTGCAGGTTGTTGAATACCTTTATGACAGGCTGGCGGTATCTCTGCAACTGATCAAGCAAATATACCGTGTAGTAACCATTCAAGGAATATCCCCAGGTATCGGCTATTCCCTCATTGATAATTTCTCCACTCTTCAGCCCTACCACATTATAAAACAAGCCATGGGAGTTTCTTCCCTCTTCCAGAATTTTATCCAGCAACCGGTATAAAGGTTCTTTATACTTCTCCTTAAGTTCGGGTTTTTTATAGGATACGCAACAATACAATTCACAAAGTCCCGAAATGATCTCACAGCCGTGATCACGCAAACGGAGATTATTCTGAAAAAGGTCTGAATAACCATCACCCATAAGATAATGGTTACTCAGACGTTGTGCCCATTTCAAATATTTCTCATTACCGGTCATGAAATACAGTCTTGGAAGGGCCTGCAGCATCTCTCCATGCACCTCGATATTCCTGGTTGGAATGTTGCCGTACTCTGTCGAAACGGAGGCATATTTCCAAATGTCATCCATCATTTCCAGCATCCGGTCGCTCCATGGGCTTTGACCAAGCCACTCGGTGAGAGGCAGCAGCCCGTCCTTGATGTATTCGGAGGCACCAAATATGATGTCTGCAGTGTCGGGCGTCCCGGACGCAAAATCATCCTTTTTGAACGACCAGGTATCGGGAAGTTTGCCCAGCCGCGAAGTGAGCTTTTCTTCTGTCCGAAGCATACCGGTAAGCTTTCCCTTGTAGAGCTCATGGTCGGTAATGGAAGCGGTCAGCACCATAAAGGGATAATTGTCGGCCGCGGCGTCTTTGGCGTTCCAAATATCCTTTGATCCACTCAAATTTCGTGGGATCAACCCGGTTTCCGCGTCGGCCTTTTCCAGCCAGGCATTCACATAACGATTGCTTCTTCTAAACCCCTCATTGGCTAATTTTGCATTCGCTTTAGCTTGTTCAAATCTGCTGTCTTCAGGACCAGCGGAATCGCAACCCGAAAGAATCAACAAAAAGAAAATGAAGACCACCGGGAGGAATACAGACAGAGTCCTCCCGGTTAAACTATTAAAAATGAGTTTTTCCCTTATCATAACAAATAAATTTATCTTAACCCTAATTTCTTAACCCTATGAATTCTATTTCTCCAACTGGTTTTCCACCGGCTTGATGCTTTCTTTATGTTCTTCCAGGATCTCTCTTATCTCGGCAATCACTTCAGGATGTTCATCCGCTATGTTGTATTTTTCTTCGGGATCCACGTTAACATTGTAAAGCAAGGGCGGATCGTGGCGTACTGGTTCACTGCCAATCTCTATTTCCTCTTCCGTTATGGGATGGGCTGTTTTACTGCCGTACTCATTCCGGGTGATAAAATGGGCTTTATAATTTCCTTTTCTAACGGCATAAACCTGCTCTCCCCGGTAATAAAATACCACATCACGTGGGGTTTCTCCATGTCCCATAAGTACGGGAGAAATATCATACCCGTCATATACCCGGTCATCGGGTAACTCTGTGTTTGAAAGCTCACAAAATGTGGGCAGCAGATCCATGGTGGTTCCCATTTCCATCACCACCCCCGGGTCTAATGTTCCGGGCCACCAGAAAATGGTCGGCTCGCGCATGCCCCCTTCGAATGTTCCTCCTTTGGCGCCACGAAGCAAGCCGGAAGAACCCCCGTGGGTCTTAAATATGTGCCAGGGGCCGTTGTCGGAGGTAAACACCACCAGCGTATTTTTAGCGATTCCTTCTTGTTTTAACGTCTCCAGTATTCTTCCCACTGACCAGTCAATTTCCTCTATAACGTCTCCATATATGCCGGCAACAGAAGTGTCTTTAAATTTTCCCGAACGGAAAAGGGGGATGTGTGGCAGATTATGGGCCAGGTAAACAAAGAAGGGTTCATCTTTGAACTCCCTGATCTTTTCCACTGCCTCCTGAGTATACCGTTTTGTAATGGTCCGCTGGTCTGCAGGCCGTTCAACAATTTCTTCATCACGCATCAGGGGGACGTTATAAGCCTTATACCGCTCATTTTCTGCCAGGGTAAAATGATCAGCGGTACCCCTTACCTTGTCCATGTCATTGGAATAAGGAATGCCAAGATAGCTTTCAAAGCCATGATTGGTGGGCAGATAAGGCGATTTGTGTCCCAGATGCCACTTACCTATTGCTGCTGTACGATAGCCGTTTCCTTTCAGGGCTTCGGCAATGGTAACTTCACTTTGGGGAAGTCCGCCCTCGGAATCCGGGAACAGCACACGCCGCTCATCGCTGCACATGCCTGAGCGGATTGGCAACCTTCCGGTCAGCAATCCTGCACGGCTGGGGGTACAAACCGGGGCAGCCGCATAAAAATTGGTCCATTTTTGTCCCTCGTGGGCCATTTCGTCAAGGTTTGGTGTGTGGATGGTGGGATGTCCGAAGACACCCAGGTCTCCATAACCCAGATCATCGGCAAATACGACCACGAAATTCGG
>CAYNPZ010000212.1:0-6593 GCA_964399175.1 uncultured Bacteroidales bacterium
CTATTTTGCTATTACGCTACAAAAGTCATCCGAACATGTCTGCGAAACCAGGGGGGAAAGTAGAGATAGAGGTAAAGTTGCCCGGATAAATTTATACTATTTCCCCCCGGACAACTAGTTCTGTCCTTCCCGCCTTATTTTATGAACTTTCCTTCAGTATTTGACTTGTTAACCATGGACAATCCTCCGATGTAGTTGAGCAACTATCTTTGTAAAATATTCCTGTAATACGATTTGGCAAAGGATCAATTAGCCGACTTCTGATTATTTTCGAGATCGGCATCGTCTGATCCGGCCGATTTATCCTATTTTAGTTTCACCGAAAACGGAGGAAGCGATGTACAACTTCAGCATTTTGTGCTATTTCTGGGCGGCAATCGGTCTGGTCAGCAGGTTCTTTATCCTCAGAATGGGAGAAAAATGGAATAATTGGGAACTGGATAGCGCGGGTGGAATTGTAATATTGCTTTTGCTGGCGGAGCTGTTGGAAGACTATTCGGGATCACCCGGGATCGAACTCGTAGCTCTCAACGGAGAGGATTACTACTCCAATCCGGGCCAACAAAGGTATCTGGAGATGAACAAGAACCGATTCGACGAGATATTGCTGGGAATCAATCTCGACGGAGTGGGTTACCTCCGGGGTAAAACGGCCTATTCTCTTTACGAGTTACCTTCGGTGATTTCTACCCTTGTTAACGATTCACTCGGATCAAAAGCGGGTCTAATGGAAGGGGAAAAGTGGTATCAGGGCGATCACGGGCTATTTCTGAATCGAGGTGTGCCGGTGCTTGCGTTTACATCGGAAGAAGTTGAAGAGCTGGTGGAATCCATTGTTCATACGCCAAAAGACGAACCAAGCCTTGTAGAAGTGGATAAACTGGTTGAGGTTGCCGCCGGTTTGTGCGAATTAATTGAGGACTTGAGGAAATTTATTTAGTAAAAGCCGCTTTGAAGGAGAGAGGAGAATGAAATGCTTGAATAGCTTGACCCCCACTTAAAGATTAAAATCTTTGCAGTCATCGGTGTTGCTGTTATTGCTACAGTGCAAGTTGGGGGTAGTTGAAGCAGGGAGGTGGCAAGAGTTCACGACCCATCTGGATGGACTAATACTTAGGCGATCTTTAAGACATTTCCGAACAATTGAACTTTTGATCAGAAGGTATAAATTTCTTTCAAAATAAGTTTTTGCGATTTTTCCCCGTACTTCTGACGAGCAATATCGATAATTTCTTCGATCTTGGTATATTTTATATTTGACAAGTAGCATTTGAATAAAACAGAAATTAAAAAATGCAGAGTAATAAACGATTCAATGCTAATTGCCAGAAAAGACCTGTGAGAATAGGTTGATTGAACTTATTTGCAAATATTCCAGTCACGTTTATAGTAAACTATGGTGGTTTTGTTACTTAAAAATAGAAGAGATTGATTCAGTATAAGTTTATCCATCTACAAACGTATTAAATATGGAAGATAATACAAAATTGAATTCAATATTTCTTTATTAGGAGAGTAGTTTATCGAGTGATGGAAAAACCGTCAGAAGAGGAACTTTCGGTAGTAAAAGATTGGCTAGAAAATTCTTTAACAGAGAACGGTGATTACAGACATAGACATGTTTTTGAATCTGAAGAAGATCAAAGAAAAGAAGCTTTAGAAATAATTAAAGAATATATTGCATGGGCTCATTCTGATACAAAGGAAAAACTAGAAGAGGAGTATACTTTGGGGGTTGATCTTGACCCAGAGGCATATGAGGAATCTTCTACTGTGGTTGAGGCATATCCTCAAGTATTACACAAACGAGACTTGAAGGGATATTTTGGCGAAGCCTTTGCGGGTTTGTTAGCCGAAATATTTGAAGTGCATCGAAAAAATTGGGTTATACCCATTTTTTTATTCCGTTTACACAATAAAGTGTTTGAAAGATTGGAAGAGTGGGATTTATCTGATGAACCCGATGAAGATTTACCTCCTACTCCAGGACGCTCAGGAGACGACTGCCTAGCGTTCGTAGTTGAAGACGAATCGGTTGTGGATTGTATGAGTATTGAGGCTAAGTATACGCCTGAACACAATAGCAGCCAAATAGATAGTGCATTTGATAAAGTGAATGAAAGGCCTAAATCATTGATTCAAATAGCAGGGATTTTAGATGAGATAGGTAAAGAAGATCTGGCAGATAAAGTGAAGTTATTCAGGTATTCGAACAATGATCTGGGGAAATATAAGATGATAAGTTACTTGCATGGGAAAGAGCCTACCCAAAATAATACATGGATAGATACTGATTCTCCGAAAAAGAGTACGGATGAAGAAGCAGTAGAGTTGGAATTCCAGGTAGAAGTTGAAGAAGCATTAGTCTCAAAAATTGATGAAATCCAAAGTGAAGTTTACAGCTATATAGAAGAAGAGTTATAAAATGCAAGAAGAGGTATTTCTCAAAGCCAAAAATTATATCGAAAAGGTTGGAACTAAAAAACTTAAACCAAATGTTGCAATTCTTTACAGTCAACAGTCAAGGCTTACTGCCGGGCAAAAAGGCCTATCATACTGGAAAGAAGGAGATGAGAAGGAATATTTGGAAATAGCTATAAAACTTATTGAATCTTCGTTGCAAATTTGGGAAGACGATCAATTGAGAGCGAAAGAGGGACTTAGGCGGGCTGGTGAATTATTGGAGTGGGTCTCAAAACCGGAATCTTTTGAAAAGCCATTTTCAGTAGAATTGTTTTCAGCGGCCTGCTACCAGTTAGCTGGTTTTCCTGCCCGTGCTATGGGATTGCTGGAGGAGGGTGATGAGTATTTAGGGTCTAAGATAATCGAGCCTTTCCTAAAGAATGATTTTTTTCAACTCCAAAATACCTTGCATAATTTTTGGAATAAACAAGGTATCGATAATAGCACTTTTCCAAAGGTTATTTTGGAAACAATCAGAACGATGGGTATTTTATCTGCTGATCTACGTTGGGGTTCTGAATATAGGAAGCCATACCTAGAAGAAAAATTTAGTCGAATAACACGTACATTAAATTTGACTTCAGATACCTATTCCTGGTTATTGGCAAGGCTTATATCCAAAATAGCTAAGAGGTATATAAATTCTTCCATGTGGAGTCTCTTGTCAGATGTTTTTCATATTGACGATGAAAAATATGGCGTTTATGAGCCTTACCTGCGTTCATGTTTTAAAGAAAACAGAATGGTTGCCTGGCCGTCTCAGAAACAAGGTTTGAAAAAGATGCAGGAGAAGAAAAAAATAACAGTTTGTACCCCAACTGGATCAGGGAAAACTACTTTAGCAGAAATTGGTTTTATAGATAATTTGTTAAAACCTATATGGGGTAAAAATGCGAATTCTGAGGAGGAATTTCCCATATGTCTATATTTAGTCCCAAAGCGGGCACTTGCTACTGAGGCTGAAGCACGTTTCTCCAATTTAGTCTCTCTGTATGGTAGTGATGATATTGGGGTTACTAGTCTGTATGGAGGAACTGATTGGGGACCTTCAGATGCTTGGGTAAACCACGATAAACCTATGATTATGATATGTACCTACGAAAAAGCCGAAGCACTGATACGATTTCTCGGAGAGAATTTCATTGATAGATTAAATATGTTAGTTTTTGATGAAGCACACTATATAAACCTGCCTTCAAATTCAAGTAGCTTTAGGTTCGGCGAAAATCGACAATTAAAACTGGAGTCATTGTCTGCTCGCCTGTTTGAGTATTTAGATGAAAAAGACATTTCTGTGATCGGATTATCTGCTGTGGCTAAAAACCAAAAAGGAAATATTGCAAAATGGATTGCAAATGATCAAGCGGCAGAACCAGTTTCGATCGATTATCAGAGTACAAGGCAGCTTATCGGTTGCTTGGATTGTAATAAATTACAAACAATTTTTAGGTACCACGTATTAGATGGAGAATTTATAAAATTCGAAGACGAAGAAGACAACTATCCTTATGTCCCCAAACCTTACCCAAATAGACCAAAAGTTCCAAACCTTGATGAAGATAAGCCTGAAAAAAAGTTAAGGCCAAACGTGTTTTGGGTAGCTATGCATATGGCGAAAAAGGGAGAAAATGTTCTTATATCTATCAACCAAGGGATTCAAAATTTTGAAAAAGACCTTTTGGAACTAATTGAAGGCCCTTGGGAGGATGACTTGCCAGAATTCTTTAAACCACCTGAGGAAGGCGATGATAACTATGATTTATGGCAGAAAGGTATAAGCAAGTGTAAGGATTATTTAGGGGAAAATTCTTTTGAATATCGATTATTACGTAGAGGGGTAGTGGTACATCACGGTAAAATGCCTGACTTAGTATCAAAGACATTGCTTAATATTTATAGACAAGGTTTGTGTAATATTATTCTAGCCACTTCAACCCTTACAGAGGGAGTTAATTTACCCATTAACACTATTATTATCCCCACGCTTAGAAGAAAAAAAAGTAGCATTCCTGTTGATGAATTCAGGAATTTAGCGGGGCGGGCGGGTAGACCTGGCAGTGGCACGGAAGGCAGGGTATTGGTAGCCACAGAAAGGTATCAAGACTATTTAAAGGGAACTTTTAAAGATAACCAAAGCAATGATAGATATGAAAATATGTTAATAGAATTTGTCGAAGAAACTTCTGGAGGTGAAAAGTCTCAGGGTTCGCTCGGAGCATTGATGACCTCAATCTATGATGTTTGGCAAACTATAAGTGGTTCCGAAAACCCGGAAGAATTTATTCGATGGCTAGAGTCTGTTGTGCCAGGCGAATTACAAAACGAAGAATTAAGTCAAAATCTTGATACATTAGATGAAGTCTTACTTTCTTCTATTGCTGAAATAGAAAAGTTGTCTGAAGAGGAAATTTCTAGAGTCGAATTGGAAGAAAAACTTCGAAGCCTATGGCAGAAGACTTATACTTACTATGCTACTGAGGTAGAGGAATCTTTGGAGGAGATATTTGCAAAGAGGGGAATCGCAATCCATGAAAATGTTTATCCCGATAAAGAGTTTCGCGATGAAATCTACTCTACCAGCCTATCGCCTGTTCTTGGAGAACAACTATTAGATATTATCCCCGAAATAAGAGATCACCTATTAACAGGTGAAAATTATTGTGAGTGGGACTATGAAAAAAGATTCTCATATTTGTTGAAAGCAATTAATCTTTTCAGTGAGGTTGATATATTTGAGCTAAGTGATGGGTTGGATTATAACTGTGAAGAGATCCTCAGGTGGTGGTTGCAATCAGAAAATGAATCTTTAGATATACCAAGTAAAAAGCTACCAAAGTTACATAATTACGTGAATAATAACTTCAATTACAAATTTAATTGGGCCGTAGGATGCTTTATCAGCTATGAATTTAACAATGAATTTACCTCAGATCGAGATTCTTTGCCATCATGGAAAGACTGGGGCGAATTAGATTTACCTTGGGTTGTTTTCTGGATTAAGGAGTTAATCACGTGGGGAACTCTTGAGCCTGTTGTAGCTCACTTACTTGCAAGAAATATTTCTACAACCCGAGAAGAGGCTCTTGAACAAGCAGAGGATTATTACAATCAGCCAGAAATAGAGCATAAAGAGGACCCATTGGAGTTCAATCTTATTGCTGAATGGGCTGACGAACTTAAAACTCAAGAAAATTTCACAAGTGATAGCATACCTTCTAGTGTTAATGCTGAAAAAGTTAAGGATCTTAGTGGGATATCTCAGAATAGGTTTCATGTTTTTCCGGACATTGACACTGACAAAATTAATTGGCGAGACCCTGCTGGATATGTACTAGCCTATACCTATACTGAAGTCGAGAGCCTTAAGAATAGGCTAAATCAACTAAGCATAGATAATAATGATTTTATTTTTGATAAAAAAGAAGAAACAGTAGAAATAAAGCCCTATTTGAGAAGTAATCAATAGTAGGTATGTGGATTCCAGAGCAAGCTTGGAGAAACATATAATATGAGTATTTTTGGTACAAAACTCTTGGATTAAACATGTAAGCGCAACTTTGATATGTTGAAAGTAACTTAAAGTTATAAGCAGATAAGGTCAGCTATGAAATACGTTCATATGAGTGGTAAGGTCTTGCGGGAATCCGACAGATAATTTTTTCAGTAATTACTCTTTAGTTCTTCTTCCCTGTCACTTCGGATTTTAACGATCAAGTAAATTTTTCCAAATACAGATAAAGACTTCTAATTAGAAGTCTTTGAAGGTGGAAAGGGTCCGTCGAATTTGATTGCCCGGGAACTTTTGATCGATAGTTATTAATCTCCTTGAAAAGTCAATTACAGCGTCACTCTTATGAAAAAGTCAACCCCTGTTTAGGAGAAGGGGCAATCCCTCAGAGAGTGTGATTGATGGTTATAAGTACTGTGAGATAGTTCAAAATTGATTTTGGACAATACTGTTGAATTAACAGAGAAAATTGCTTGTTACGCTTTCGATACTGGAAGAGCATTGCGGTTCATATAATGGTTACAGAGGCTAGCTGGAAGAGGGAGGTTGATATATCTTTAGTCCTGAAGCAGTTTTATTGTTACACTTAGAAAATCAAAGTTGACCGAGAGCTACCTTGAAA
>CAYNPZ010000213.1:0-6548 GCA_964399175.1 uncultured Bacteroidales bacterium
CCTCTATAACGATCCCTTCAACCTCGCCGTGATAGGTGTAGCGGTTGCCGTTTTTCGGATTGATGGCTGTAAAATTCAGATTTCCACCCGAGAGCACGCTGTTCTCAACCCGTAAGGAACTTCCTTCTGATCGCACTTTTAGCCGGATATTCTGAAACGATTGTTTGGCCATCATTTTAAACTTTTTACCACTTGTCTTCCAGTACCACCTCCCTTCAATGGTTGCAGGTACAACCCATAAATATACATCATGTTCTCCTACCCCTACGTGTTTATCGGCCTCCCAGGCCCCCATGTTAAAATCATGGGCTACCACGTGTGTACCGGGATCAAGCTCATTCAGAAGGGTAGGGCGAAGCCGCGTATTGAGGGTGGTGGTCATATATGTGGTAACTACAGAAGCCCGGCTGAAATCAGAATGGAATACATTTTCATGCAGAAACATCACTTTGTTTGAAAGACCGGCCTTTTGGGCATTTTTCTCAGCTAAATTTACCAGTTCCGGATCGATCTCCACCCCATGGCCGACAGCTCCCCTCCGGGCTGCCTCGATCACAATGCGGCCGTCACCTGAGCCCAGGTCAATTAAATAATCTCCCGGTCCAACATCCGCAACCTCCATCATACTATCTATTACCTCTGGAGGAGTAGTAACATAGGGCACATGGAGATTTTGGGCGTTTGTTGATAAAGGCATGAGTATTGTCAAGATCAACCCACCTAGAGCGATGTTTATGAAGAACACTGTAAATCGTGGAATGGCAATCAAAAATAAGTAACGACCAAAGCAGCCAGGTGCAAAAATCTGAACCCTCTTATTTCTCATACAATTCAAGGTTGGATATTAATAACAGAAGCAATTATAATAAATATCCCCCGGTTCATCAAATGCGGGAAACAAACGCCTCCAATCCATATTATAAAACCACACCTTTTTCGGAGGTCCGGGAAAAAAACAGAGTGAAAATCTATGAAGATTTAAAGCTTTTTAATTTTACCACCATATCAGTGCTTACGTATTATCTTTTATTTTTAGATTTGTCCTCAATGGATTCAATTCAAAGATCCTTTTAGCCATTTATTATCATAAAAACTTCAAAATAATACGGGTTTATATGAAAGAAAATAAAGCACAAGACGGAAGGAAGCAAAATTCAGATAATGGAAACGGTCAATATCAGGAAACTGGTTCTTCGGGATTAATAAGGTGGATAGAATGGGTAGGGAACAAGCTTCCGCATCCATTCTGGATATTTGTGTGGATTTGCATTTTTATTGTAGTCCTGAGCGGTATAACTTCCTATTTGGGAGTGAGTGCCACTGATCCTTCTTCAGGTGAGCAGGTGGAAGTACAGAATCTCATCTCCGGAGAAGGATTGCGTCGGTTTGTGCAGGAGATGGTTACGAATTTTTCTCACTTTGCTCCTTTCGGGCTTGTACTGGTTATGCTTATGGGGGTTTCTGTTGCCGAAAAAAGCGGACTGCTCAGGGTGGCTATGCGGAGAGTTGCATTCTCAGTACCCAATAAGGTTGTTTTACCGGTTATTTTTATAATCGGTGCTTGTGGCAATATAGGTTCCGATGCCGGTGTGGTTATCGTGCCGCCGATAGCAGCACTTATTTTCAGACAGATGGGATTAAATCCCATAGCCGGATTGATAGCCGGATATGCAGGAGCAACCGCCGGATTTACTGCCAATTTGGTCATTGCCGGTACCGACGTCTTGCTGGCCGGTATTAGTACCAGTGTTACGGAGCGGGTAGCCGGCGGGATGGAGGTCAGTGCCACAGCCAACTGGTATTTCATGATTGTCTCTACCATTTTCCTGGGATTGGTTGGTGCCTTTATTGTTTCTAAATTTACCATTCCGCGTTGTAAAAAACTGTCCTACGAAGAGCTGGAAGATGAAGCACCGGAACAGAATGTTTCAAACGAAGTGGAGAAGAAAGGGCTTCGGCATGCAGGCATTGCGGTATTGATTTATGTGGTCTTTATCATTTTGCTGGTTGCACCGCCCGGCGCACCTCTGCGTGATCCTGAAACGGGCGGTATTGTCCCGTCACCCTTTCTAAGGGGCCTCATTCCCATTTTGTTTTTCTTCTTTGCTATACCCGGTTATTTCTTTGGTAAGAGCATCGGTAGCGTTAAAAAGCCGAATGATGTGCTTCATTTTATGGAGCGGGGAATGAAAGATCTGTCGGGTTATATTGTATTAATGCTTGTGGTAGCCCAGTTCATCAATCTTTTTAATTGGTCGAATCTGGATCAGATACTAGCCATTTCCGGTGCTGAGTTTTTACAATCTACGGGACTCACCGGACCTTTAATGTTTGCGTTGTTTATACTTCTTGTGGCCCTCATCAATATTTTTATGGGAAGCGGCTCGGCAAAATGGGCAATATTTGCCCCGGTGTTTATACCCATGCTACTACAAATCGGTTATAATCCTGCATTTGTCCAATTGATGTATCGTGTCGGTGATTCCATCACAAACAGTATATCACCAATATATCCTTACTTTCCGCTTTTACTTGGCTGGGTGCATAAATACAATAAAAAACTGGGCATAGGCACCGTCATATCCCTGTTGTTTCCCTATGCTGTGATACTATTGATTATGTGGCTGGTGCTGCTGTTTGTATGGTTCGGGTTGGATCTCCCCATTGGTGTGGGAGAGGGGATTTATACCTAAATTAGTAGCGCATTGGGCAGCCATATTGAATAAAATGTCTGGTATTTCAGGCGGTTGTTGCATGATGTCCCGGGCAGTGTACCCACAAAGCTTCTTCATTGTTTGGAAGGGAGAATAGATGGATGCGGTCTGTCAGACAAATGATTGCTATAAATTTTATTCAAAAATGGCCCTTATATCTTCCTCGGTAAGCTTTTTGATGAAGCTCTGCTCTGCGGTAATCAGGTCTTCTGCCAGGTTCTTCTTTCTTTCCTGCAGGTTAAGGATCTTTTCCTCCACCGTGTCCTTACAGATCATCTTGTAAGCAAAAATGTGCTTATCCTGTCCGATGCGATGCGTACGGTCAATGGCCTGCTGCTCTACTGCCGGGTTCCACCAGGGATCGATCAGATAGATGTAATCCGCTTCGGTGAGGTTGAGACCCTGGCCGCCAGCCTTCAGGCTGATCACCATGATGCGGCACTGGTTGTCTTCCTGGAAAGTCTGAACGGCTTGCTTGCGGTCGCGGGTGGAACCGTCGAGGTAGCTGTAGACCATTCCTTCCTTATCCAGATCCCGGGTGATCAGCTTCAGCATGCCCACAAACTGGGAGAAGATGATGACTTTATGTTCTCCGGTTTTCTCCCGGATGTGGCGCAAGATCTCCTGCAGCTTCACCGAATTGTTGCCATAATCTTCTTCGGTGTTCAATAGCGCTGGTGAATCGCATATCTGTCTCAGCTTGGTAAGGGCATCCAACACATTAAATTTTGCTTTCTCAAGCCCTTCTTCATCCATTTTATTGAGTACCTGGTTTCGGTATTCATTTTTAAAGGCTTCGTAAACTTTCCGCTGTTCATCCTCCATCTCGCAATAAAGTGGGATCTCTGTCTTAGGGGGCAGCTCGCGGGCTACTTTTTCCTTGGTTCTTCTGAGCAGGAATGGCTTGATAAGCTGCTGAAGCTCCCGTGTTTTATTTTTATCCCCCTGCTTGTCGATCGGGTTGACGAATTCCTGCTTAAAGAAATTCTGTGAACCCAGCAAACCGGGATTGACAAATTGCATCTGTGCATACAGCTCCATGGTGTTGTTCTCGATGGGCGTGCCGGTCATCGTGAAGCGATAAGCGGCGTTAATCAGGTTCACGGCCTTAAACCGGAGGGAGGTCGGGTTTTTGATGGCCTGGGATTCATCCAGGACTGCAACGGTAAACCGGAAATCCTTTATCCACTCAATGTCGCGTGTGAGGGTGCCATAGGTGGTCAATATGATGTCATATGTTTTCCAGTCATTGATGTCATTGGTGCGCTGTGGACCCCAATGGACGGTATATTTTATGCCCGGAGTGAACTTGAGTATTTCGTTCTCCCAGTTGAAGAGCAGGGTAGTGGGGGCCACCACCAGGAATTGCTGACTTTCCCGGCCGTTCTGCGACTGCATGTAACGGAACAGCGACAGCATCTGCAGGGTTTTTCCAAGCCCCATGTCGTCGGCCAGGATACCGCCCCATTTGAATCGATGAAGAAAGGCGAGCCAGTTGAGTCCGGCCTGCTGGTAATTGCGCAGCTCCGCCTGAACGCCTTCCGGTTTAGCCACTTCTTCAATGGAGTCAAATGATTGCAGCAGCTTCTTCTTTTCTTCAATTTCTGCTGCCACATCATTATCCTCCAGCTGTTCATACAACTGATCAATGAGCTGAAAGTGCAGTTTGCTGATTTTAAGATTGCCTTCCTCCACCTTTCCAAACTTGAGCATATTCGACCACTGTTCCAGCCAATCTTGCGGTAGCAGTCCCCAGCTGTCATCACTCAGCTTTACGTACTGCTGGTCTTTCGTCACTGCTTTGCGAACGTCCTTAAGCGATACCGGCTGATCACCAAAGCTTACCTGCATGTCCATGTCGAACCAGTCGATCCCGGATTTTACGCTAAAGCTTGTAAAAGGCCGGTGGGGATTATATTTGATCTTTTTGAGGTTTTTGATGCCGTAGACTTCTATGCCCTGTTCCCTGCATTTTTCAAAGAAATCGAAAAACCACATTTTTTTCATCACCTCATCTACATGCATGTAATAATATTCCTGTTCGGTGTGGGGATTGAATTTGGGATGGAGATCAGCAATGAACTCCCGCATCTTCTGTTCATATTCCCTGTCCCTTGGAATGACAGTTAAACCATCGCCTTCCGTATCATACAGGTTTTCTCCCGATTCGTTGAGCAGCACTTCTTTATTGCCGTAAACCATAACAGGATATAACAGAAGGAAGTTACCGGTTTCGGAGAGTTTGATCCTGGTGGTGGGCTGAACCTTTTTTTCCTTCGGCTTCATGCTTTCATCCATCTCCACAGGCACTTTTTTCTGAACTTTCTGTATGAAAGTTTCAAATACCTTTGGCCATTGTTCAGGAGGTATTTCAATGATTTTTTCCTCCGGGAAACCGAAATGGGCAGCCAGAAGAAAATGGTGATGATTTTTCCATGTATACATCTCCCTATCTTCAAGATGAAACCAAAGCGGATAATCGTATTCATTTTCTAAAGGAAGCGCTGTTACTTTTCCATTCAGAGTTATAGAAAAGGTGATCTGGATGTTTCCCTTATGCTTTTCTATTTCGAGTTTACTCTCCAGGAATTCCTCCGTGTTGATGGTAACAGATTGCAGGTTTTTTGCGGGGAATCGTCCGTTATTATGAATTTTCCTGCTAAGGTAAACATATTTGTTTTTCATTTTCGGGAGCACCTGATGCAGAAAGTTCAGGTAATCCCGGGAAAAATCGTTTAGCCCGGGGAACACACGCCGGGCCTCTTCCTCTGATATGTTATACAGAAAAGGAGATCTTCCTTTCATCTTAGAAAGCACATCCCTGAACAACCGGGTTTCTGAATCCCTGTATTTGTTGACCCATGAAATGACTTGCTGGTCTTCCGGGGTTATATCATTCAACACAGTTTCGATTTCAAAAATATTGTGTAATGATTCCACGGAATGCTTGTGGGCTGTCCCGTCTTTCCGAAGTTTCCCGTGCACAGGAGTTATTACTGGCAGGTGAAGGGATGAAGTAGTGGGCCGTAATTCTATTACATAACCCAGGGCTGAGGCTTCCTCTCCTTTCTTCTTTTCATTTCGTGCTTGCAACTCGTTTTCTTCGGGCCTGTCCTCTTCCTCAAAACCATTAAACCGTGTCAATTCAGATATTTTGGTAACAGATTTATTGGTGACCTGCATCTTCAGTTGGCCTTCATCAAAGTAGAACCGGAATTTACCCGGGGGGTAATTCTCCGAAGTATAGCCATAATCTTCCAGTAACCTGTTTTTTTCTTGTTCCCACGAATGGGAAAGTTCGAAGGCATATTCCCCGTATTGGTGCGATATGAAAAGCAGGGAGGCCAGTTTATGGGCGCAAAGGATATGTTCCGTGTCGCTACAGGTGCAGGAGGTTTGAATGGTGGTTTCGTTTTTCTTTTTTTTGAGAACGATGGGATGAGGATTTACTCCGTCGTGTACGGTGAGTTTGAAAGTTCCTTCCTGATCTTCCATCACTTTGATATTTTCCGGGGTGTTCAGTTTTTTGACCTTATTTTCAAGATCGCGGGGAACGGAACGTTCAATTCTTTTTTCGTCAATTGTTTCGGCTGTGAAGGAAACCTTCTTTGGATCAACCCTTTTCCTGTGATAAATGGAATTAAGATGATTCTCAAATTTACATTCTTCCAGCACTGCTACTATGTGCTTGCAGATATCGCCATGATCATAAAGGCATGTACAGGAAGTTTGCAATTCTTTCTGCCCGTTGAATCCGATCTCCACCACGTATTCATCATCGTATTCTGATCCAAGGACGGTGGCCTGAAGGGTATTTTTGATGGTGGTCCATAT
>CAYNPZ010000214.1:0-6544 GCA_964399175.1 uncultured Bacteroidales bacterium
AAAATAAAGAACAGGGTGAAAACAAGGAACACCAGACTCATGGCAAGCCAACTCATAGAATAGCTCCCATGAACGTCAGCAATATAACCAAAGATCGGAGGACTAACAACAGCTCCGGTACGGGTAAAGATAAGGGCAAAACCGGTTCCGGTTCCGGTCAGCCTGGCATGGACCAGTTCAGCAACCGTGGTGAAAAATAAGCCCATCCATCCCAGGGCTATAATTCCCAGGATAAATGAAGAAAGAAATATCAGGAATAAAGAGGGGTTATACCTGGTTAAATAAATCGAATAAAATAAGGCTATCAATGTGAGGGAACCTCCGACCAAAATAAGTCCGCGAATTCTGCTGCCATGCAGAAATTTGTCGCTGATCCATCCCCAGCCCGGCCTCCCGACAATACCGCCTATTTGTAGAATTCCCAGGCAAAAACCGGCCATTGTCCTGCTTGTATTAAGATCCTGTGTTACATACATGGTGTAATGGGAAGGAACAGCCCCTATAGAAGTTCCCAGGGCTATACCCAGCACACATACGATCAATAATTCCCGGCTCTTTAATAGAATTTTAAAAGAATCTTTAAAGGAAAGATTGGCGTATTCGGCATCTGTTGTCTGTTCCTTACGGTTATTTTTTACCCTGTAAAAACGGGAAATAAACAGGCCAATACAGATAGCCAGAAAACCGGATATTACAATTCCCGTTCGCCAGCCAAAGTTTTCTGCCAGTAACGGCAGAAAGCTTGCCCCCAGGAATCCGCCGACACCTCCTCCCATATGCATGATTCCCATAGAAGTAGCCCTGTTTTTCGGGGCCACTTTTTCCATCACTGCCTTATTCAATGAAGGGGTGATTAAACTGAATACAAGACCGGTAAAAAAAGCCAGGATCAGGATGATGAAAAAGGAGGGGGCCAGAGAATGAAATATTATTAACGCACCTACTGCAATGGTACCGAATACCGTACCCTTTTTGGAACCGATCCTGTCCACGATCCTGCCGCTAAAAATCGCAATAACTGTGGCGATCATAAAATAGAAAGTGAAATACAACCCGGCCTGGGCCCTGGTGATTTGAAATTCCTCCCGTATAAAGGGCATTAGCGACAAAAACCCCTGCACATTAATGTCAATCGCCAGGTAGACTGAAGCAAGCAAAAACAGAAATTTATACTGCAGTTTATGGTTCTCCGTGGTTGTCGTCATACAATTTCCGTGATATCTGTATTTTCAGTTTGCCTTTTTGTCAGTAAAGCCTGCAAAAATACAACAGATATTTGATTATAACAACAAATTAAATTTCAATCGTTTGTTACATATTTCTGTAAATATGTGATTATCCGGATGGAAATTTTTTTTATAATATAGCCAGTTTACACCAGTCATGGCTATTTGTTTTTTTAGCAAAGTTTGGTGCACTATAAAATTCTAAATTTTTTTATATTTGATATGAATGGAGATATTAAAACAAGTATTGAAACATCCATAAAATAATTGCTTTGCTTTAACAGGTTTTAAAGCATTTTTCATGAGCGGGGAATTTTTATACTCTTAAATTCAATAATTATGAATTCAATATCAAGAAGAGCTTTCATCAAAAAAAGTATGGCCGGTACTGCCGGTGCATTGTTATCAACCCAGGCTTTCGGCAGCTTTTCTTCAATTCTGGGTGCCAATGAAACAATTAACGTGGCCATAGCAGGATTTCGCTCTCATGGCCGGAGCCACATCAATGCTTATAAGAACATGCCCGGTGTCCGCATTGCTGCTCTTTGCGATGTGGATAAGGAAGTGCTTGATCGGGGTGTTGCCTCTTTGGCTAAAGACAACATCAAGCCAAAAGCTTACAGGGATATTCGGAAGTTGTTGGAGGATAAGGATGTGGATGCCATATCTGTGGTTACGCCTAACCATTGGCATGCTTTGGCTACGGTATGGGCTTGCCAGGCCGGGAAAGATGTATGTGTGGAAAAACCGGTTTCCCATTGTATTTGGGAAGGCCGTAAAATGGTAGAGGCGGCACAAAAGTATAACCGGATTGTACAAGCTGATCTGGATATGCGTTCTGATGAAAGCCGACATAAAGCTGTAGCCTATATCCGTGAAGGGAATCTTGGCAAAGTACTAAAAGTTAGAATAACCAATTATAAACGTCGGAGAAGCATAGGAAAGGTGCATGGGGTTCAGGCTGTACCCGACAATATAAATTATAATCTCTGGCTGGGTCGGGCGCCCATGGAGCCCCTGATGCGTCAGAATTTGCACTATGATTGGCATTGGCAATGGGCAACCGGCAATGGCGAAATCGGGAACAATGGTCCCCATCAGCTGGATTATGTTCGCTGGATACTGGGAAAAAACACCCTTCCTAAAACAGTAATGAGTTATGGCGGACGTTATGGTTATCTCGATGATGGAGAAACACCCAATACCCAGGTGGCTGTTTATGATTATGACGGCATACCGGTGATTTATGAATCCAGGGGACTTGCAGAAAGCAAGTTTACCGGGGTCATGAGCGATTTTGTGGGTTATACGGCTACCGGCAAGAAGGTTGTTCATCCCTACAAGAGTGAATCGCCCAATATGAATGTCATTGTATTTTGTGAGAATGGCTATTTATACAACACCACCGTCTATGACAATGATGGAAAAGAAGTGAAGAGATTTGAATCCGAGCGTGAGCCGGGACCTCAGGTTCATTTTATAAAAGCGGTCAGAAGCCGGAAGAAACAAGATTTGAGAACAAATATTGAAGAAGGTCACCTTTCCACATCATTATGCCATATGGGCAATATCTCTTATTCGCTGGGCAGTCATTTGTCGCCAAATCAAATAAGGGACCGACTGGGAGATGATCGTCTTGCCATGCAAACTTTTGAACGATTTCAGGAACACTTGGCTGCTAATGAAGTCAATATTTGGAAACAACCGGTGATGATGGGACCCGTATTGCAATATGATTCCACAAATGAACAGTTCATCGGTGAATTCAGTGAAGAAGCGAATCGTTATCTTAAAGATACGTATAGAGCGCCTTTTGTAATACCGGAAAAGGTATAGGATGCAATACTGATGAAGCGGGATCCGGATAATCCCGCCGCAGCTCATCATATAAAGCTTAAGGAGGAATGATTATGGTTATAAATAGGATAATATTACAGTCTAAGGTTTTTATCATGTCGTTAGGAGTCGTGTTAATGGTGGGAAATTTAACAAATTCTTCCACCGCACAAAATCAAAATTGGGAGAAAGCCGTCCAAAAATATGGACAATTAGAACAATTAAGTCGAGGGTTGGTAGCTATTCCAATGGATAATGGAGGAGTATATGTGGGTTGGCGACTATTGGCAAGAGATCCTGATGGTATTGGTTTTAACCTCTATCGAAATGATGGTAACGGATCGGTAACAAGACTCAATGATCACCCGATTAAAAGCTCTACCAATTATGTGGATGAAAATGCTCCCATCGGCGAAAAGTTATCATACACTGTTAAACCTATAATTCAGGGAGAGGAGGGTGATGCCTGTAAGTCATATGAGATTACCCCACAAGACGAACATTCGGATTCCTATCTGAGCATTAAGCAAAATGGAAGCTATGATTTTCAGAAAGTTGGCATTGCTGATCTGGATGGGAAAGGTGGATATGACTTTGTTATAAAACAACCTGATACAAATATTGATCCATGGTACAAATACTGGCGGCCTAGTGAGGGTACGTATACACTGGAAGCCTATCGGCATGATGGTAAGCCATTGTGGATGTATGACCTGGGTTGGTCTATTGAGCGCGGTATTTGGTATTCTCCTTATGTGGTATATGATCTCAATGGTGATGGTCAGGCCGAAGTAGCTGTAAAAACAGGAGAAGGTGATCCCCGCGATGAGGAAGGAAGGGTGAAGAGCGGACCAGAATATTTAACCATTCTGGATGGTATGACGGGTGAGCCAATTGATCAGGTTGACTGGATATCCCGGAAACCCTTCTACGATATCAATCCACCAGATCCAGCGACTCCTCTAACGCGCGGATATAATCATTCTTCCCGTAATCAACTTGGAATTGCCTACCTTGATGGTGAACATCCGCATTTAATCGAGGAGCGGGGTACTTACGACCTTATTATTGTTCGGGCCTATCGGTTAATTGAAGGCTCATTGAAACTAGTCTGGGAATGGGATAATCGAGATGCTCCTGACTATTACTGGGGCCAGGGTGCTCACTGGTTGCATTCGGCAGACGTTGACCAGGATGGCCGTGATGAAGTGATACTTGGTTCCGCGGTATTGGATAATGATGGCACAGAATTATGGTCAACCGGTCTGGGACATCCTGATGCTTGTTATGTTGGTGATTTAGATCCTGATCGTCCCGGGTTGGAAATTTATTATGTTATTGAAACTGGTCAGTCAGATGGTAATGGAATGTGTATGGTTGATGCGAAAACAGGGCAGATCATTTGGGGGATCGATGCACCCACCAACCATGTTCACGGTAAAGGATTATGCAGTGACATTGACCGGGTTCATCCGGGTAGAGAATGTTATGGTGCTGAAAGCGGACACGGGCCTATTGATTTTGCTATTATGCATAATAGCAAAGGCGAGATAATTGACCGCGATTTAATGGGTAATTCGCCGCTTTGTGTTCATTGGGACGAAGATAATCAGCGTGAACTGCTGATCGGCGGAGAAATCTTCGACTATCGGGGAGAGGCAACTTATACAAAAATAGAAGGAAGTGTTATCGCCATTGCAGATATTTTTGGAGACTGGCGTGAGGAAATCATTACCTCTGTGGAGGGAGAAATAAGAATATATACCAGTACCATACCTGCTAATGATCGTCGAAATTGTTTGATGCAAGATCCAATATATCGGATTGAAGTTGCTCATGCATCCATGGGATATGAAAGCGTTCCTACAACCACTTATCCTCTTCCATGGAAATAATAAGTTTAGACATTCAATCTGAAAAAAGTAAGAAGGCGTTTTGGTATAAAAATAATGGTTATTTCTTTGAATGACAAATATTTATGTTTTGCGTGAAACGTTTATCCTGAATAAATTCCTGAATTTCTGTAAATTATAATTCATTGAAAAATTATTATTTGTCTGGCTTTCAATATCCTACAAGGCTAAGTTATTATCAAGTGTTTTATTATCAGGTCAATCTGTTTCGTCTACCCTTTTTAGACCAGACTCAACATTACGTTCTTTAATATACGCAGAAAGTTGCGTATTTTGAAACCTTTTCCTTTAGTTGATCGAACCCCGGAAAACCCAACCTTACCATGAATTTATGGTTTACCGGTGCATGTTTTTGCTGGAAACATTTTGTACAATTTTATAATCCTGCACATTCATACGAATTATAGAGGGTATGTATGTGTGGGATGAAATTGCAAGAATTTTGATTACTTTTGGTTATTACCAAACCATTCAGGCCTTTCGGAGATACAAAAGAATTTAATGGGAATGCACCCCTGGACGTTTTTTAATTACTTTACCACTTTCTTGTCCCTGGATGGATCGGTTATATCTTTTTTCTTTTTAAACACCTTTTCCAGAAACTGGAATTCATTTACAAAATACTGAGATATACTGATTCCAAATCGATAATAAAAACCCGAGAAAAAAGTACCCGAGCTATCATTAAAAAAAATGCCAATTGCGCTTTCTGGCTCTCCTTCAACTATATTTTTTAATGAGCGGCTTGTTACGACATAATCTATCGTTTTTGTTCCTCCATAAGCATCGTATCTGAATTCCCCTTCTTTAGCCTTTGCGTATTTCACTTTGGCTGTCATAAGTGGTAATGAGCTCCCTTCTATTTCTTTATAAAAAAAGATTTTAAAATTGCGATTCTTAAGGCTTTCAACTTTAATTATATCACTAACATCCACAAATCTTCCCAATTTACCATTTGCAAAAAGTGCTCTTTCATTGTTGTCATAGGTATAACTTTGTGCCCATATTGGTTTTGGAATACCCACTAAAATTGTTATTACGATTGATGCAATGATGATGGATATTTTCATACGACTTAAATTTGATATCCTTCAATATCACTACGGATAATCATTTATAATAATTGTAAAAAAGTGGAATTTACAGGAGGATTTTTTGCCAAAGTCAAATTAATTTATGGGGTTATGATGGATCTTTCAAAATCCGGAATGCCCGAGGTGGAGAAACATGAGCGGTGTGAGTATACACCAAAGGAACCGGAAAACACTCCTTGCCCGCTGGTAACTTGCAGGACGGAGCGCCAACGATTATTTATAAACCCATCCACGGGCTCAGGAGTTATTAAATCAGGCAACGGACCTGGAGAATGAGGCCAAACGTCTTGATAAAAACGCAAAACAGAGCAAACAGGTTAAAAAGCCTCAATCTATAGTTGGGGACATAAGCAAACTTGAAAAAGCAGTTTAAAGTTACCATTTCGAGTTTAAGACCGCTATTGTCCCGGCAAATAAGGGTCTTTACTCTAAAAACAACAGGAAAATGCAAATATGTGGGACGTTTTAGCAATGG
>CAYNPZ010000215.1:0-6537 GCA_964399175.1 uncultured Bacteroidales bacterium
TGATCTTGGTAGAAGCCAGCTTTTGAAACTGATTTCGCTCTCCATCCTCAGGGTAAAAGTCAAGGATCTTTTGCCAGTGATCTTTTGCCAGGCTATCATTGCCCATGCTTTCATAAACAAGGGCATAATATTTAAGCCTCATTTCCCTGGTTTTCCATGATCTCTCGATTTCATCAAGCAATTCTTTTGCCTTTTCTGGTTCCCCTTGCTCTATATGATTTTTAACCTGTATGTATTTAGTGACAATGTGCAGGTTCTTTTCTATGTTCCTTTTCAGAATGCTGCCTCCTTTGTTTGTTGCTTCTTTTGCCTTTTCCAGCATATTTACTGAAGCCTTCAGGCTGTCGGTCATGAAAAGGGTCCATCCGTAGTCATTCAGAATAAGGGGATTTTCTGGTTTTTCCTTCAGCATTGTTTCATACAAATTCAGGGCTTCATGATACTTTCCCGCTTCAGAGAGACCATAAGCCTGCTGTTGCATCTTTGCTATTTTTCCACAACCTGTGGTTAATGATAATATGATGATACCGGATATGAGAAATTGAAGGTGTCGCATAATTGTTGATTTTAATGGTGGATGTTTAAAAACAGGAAAGATAGGAAATTTTGACTGTGAATGCAAATCAATTTTATATCAGGGAACTTTTGCCTGAGCTCTAACCCGAATTATTTACAAATAATTCTGTCGCTAAAAAGAAATAAAGATGTTTTTGTATTTATATATATTAATAGTATCATTTTTTAAAGGAAATTGTTATAAATTTAAACCCTTTTAATTTAATGCCTGTTGGATAACAACATCATCCGCTGAAATTAGTTGAAAGGGTGAATATTTCTCAGGTAAAATTTGTAAAACACGGTGATTCACTATGATACGCAATAATTTCTTATTTTCTTCCTGGTTTATGGGTGCCTTGTTCATCATTTTTGCCATGTCCATGGCCCTCGCTACATTCATTGAAAATGATTACGGCGCCGATGCAGCCAGGCAATTGGTTTATAATGCCAAATGGTTCGAGTCGATCTTTTTGTTGCTGGCCATTAATTTTATTGGCCAGATCTTTCGCTTCAGGCTCTATCGTCCGAGAAAGCTCACCATTCTGATATTCCACAGTGCTTTTCTTCTTATTATCATTGGGGCAGGCATTACCCGGTATTTTGGTTTTGATGGCATGCTGCATTTAAGAGAAGGGAAAGCAAAGGATTATGTAGAAACGAGTAACAACTATATCCATTTTGCCGTGGAGGATGAGAATGGTAATGCTCTTTATTCCGATGCAGAAAAATTTGTTGTTACCGACATCACTTCAGATCGGTATGAAAATGAAGTCCAGATTGATGGAAATCGTTATGAGATTTCCTTTGAGGATTATATCCCGAATGCGAGGGAAGCCATTGTTGATGATCCGCAGGGGACACCATTGATCAGATTAAGCGTTGGGAAAGGAATGCAAGGTCAAACAAATTATATCCTGGCTCCCGGTGATACCCATAAATTAAAAGACCTGAATCTCGGATTTTCCGATTCCGATTCCCTGGATGTTCGTTTCGGTTTCCAGAAAGACAGCTTTTATATCTCATCGGACCATAGTATTTCCAGGTTAAGTATGCAAACAAGGGAATCAGCGCCATTTCCCGGTAACCAACGAATCGGGCTTAGACCCATGTATGTATATGATACCAAAGGATGGCGCTTTGTGGTGCAGGAATTGTCGTCTTCCGGGATATTAAAGCCTGTTAGAGGGCAGCCGGGGCGGAATGCAGGGAACACTTCTGCTCTTCATTTTAATCTAAAATATGGCAATCAGCAGAAAGATCTGTATGTCAAATCGGGCCAACAAACATCTCAACCCGCCACCTTCCGGAATGGCGGTCATCAAATCACGCTGGATTATAAGCCCCGGCAGGTAAAAATCCCTTTTGAAATCAAATTACAGGATTTCATTCTGGAGCGTTATCCCGGTTCACAAAGTCCATCTTCATTTAAAAGTAAAGTTAAACTCATTGACACGGAAAAAGACCTTAACAAGTCTGTTATGATTTCAATGAATAATGTTTTGAAGCACCGGGGATTCCGTTTTTATCAATCTTCTTACGACAAGGATGAGAAAGGCAGTGTTTTATCTGTCAATCGTGACCCGATAGGTATGCGGGTTACCTATATGGGCTATGCCCTGCTTTTCCTGTTCATTATCCTTTCACTGATCAACAAAAGGTCAGTATTCAGAAGGGTCCATACTGGTTTCTGGTTGTCCCCGGCTAAAAAGGGAGCTGGAATCCTGCTGTTATTGCTGCTATATTCCGGAGTCACGATGGCCAATTCCAACAATCGGTTAGAGATTGATAAAAAGATGGCCAATGAATTCGGTGAAATTCTTGTCCAGGATCGTAAAGGCCGCACCAAACCCTTGTTCACACTGAGCCACGATGTGTTGAGAAAGGTAAACCGCAACAGCAAATACGAAGGGCTCAATTCCATGCAGGTTTTCCTTGGGTTGCACTTTGATTTCCAGAACTGGAAAGATGAACCGCTTATTAAAGTTTCTAATGAAGGCGTTAGAAATGTATTGGGTATGGATGATAAGTATGCTTCTGTTGGCCAGTTGGTAGATATGCAGAACAACACTTACAAGCTGCGACAATATGTTCAGGAGGCTTATTCCAAGTCTTCAGCCAAGCGTAATAAGTTCGACAAGGAGGTTATCAAAGTGGATGAAAGGGTTAACATTTGTTTTATGGTTATTTCAGGGGATTTCCTTAAGATCTTCCCCCTGAGAAATGGGAGCGGACAGTGGGGTAAACCGCAAAATGCTTCCAAAAACGCCAAAAGCAAGGAAGATTCTCTTTTCATAAGTAACATTCTTGGAATGTTCCGTAAGGCTGCCATAAGCGGTAACCTGAATCAGGCGGAAAAGTATGTCAATTCTATAAAGGAATATCAGCGTAAATTTGCTTCCTATGAACTACCCTCTAAGCAGGAGGTGAATGCAGAGATATTTTATTACAGAAGCCGTATTTTTGAGAAACTCTTTCCATTTTATGCCATATCGGGCATTATTCTTTTGATATTGCTCATGTCGGGTATTATCTCGGGTAGGAGAAGACCTGAAATTTTAATCAGAATATTTATATGGATTATCGGTATTGGTTTTGCCTTTCATACAGCCGGTTTTATTCTCAGATGGTATATATCCGGGCATGCGCCCATGAGTAATGGCTATGAGTCCATGATATTTGTCTCATGGGTGGTTTTGCTGGGAGGTTTTCTGTTTAGCCGGCGGTCGAGGCTAACGCTTGCTGCCACCTCCGTCCTGGGAGCACTTACCCTGATGGTTGCTCATTTGAGTTTTATGGATCCTGAAATTACCAATCTGGTTCCGGTGTTGAGGTCTTATTGGCTTACCCTGCATGTTTCAGTGATTACTTCCAGTTATGGGTTCCTTGGTATGTCAGCCATTCTGGGTTTAATTGTTATGATCCTATACGCGGTAGTTTCCGAAAATAAGCATGATCGTATACTTGATACCATTAAAGATCTTACGGTGATCAATTATAAATCCATGATTCTGGGTCTTTATTTGCTCACCATCGGTACTTTCCTTGGTGCCATATGGGCTAACGAGGCCTGGGGTCGCTATTGGGGCTGGGACCCCAAAGAGACATGGTCGCTGATTACCATCATTGTATACAGTTTTATAGTTCATTCCAGACATATACCGGGTTTTAAAAGCCTCTTCGCCTACAATGTACTGTCCCTTTTTGGTTTTTCATCCGTTTTGATGACCTATTTCGGCGTAAATTATTATCTTTCCGGATTGCATTCCTATGCAGGCGGAGAAGCGGTTCCCATTCCCGCTTTTGTTTATATCAGTGTGATCCTCTTGCTGGGCCTTGCATTTTATGCATATTGGAACCGCAACCGGAAGATGTACCTTGCATGGAAGGAACAATGAACAAACGGAAACCTGAATCCAAATGGATATTTAATTGAGAATGAGACCAGCCGAGCCTCTACCTTTTTCTTTTGATAAAATCATATGCTTAAAATGTAATGGTTTTTGATAAAATCCATTAATTTTATATCTTAAATAAAAGCATAATGGCAGAGAATGTGCGGGATTTAGTAAGTTTATTTAAAAGAAATGGTGTGATACATCCACGAACGATTTTAATGGGTTTTCTTGTTGCCCCAATCCTTATTTTACAAATTGCTTTGCCATTGTTTTATTGTGTAAACAAACAATACATTATATAATGAAAATAAAATTAAGAATATGAGTGAAATTGCAATTGGAATTGATATTGGTGGTACGAACAGCCGTTTTGGTGTTGTCACAGATGCTGGAGAGGTTTTAAAGGAAGACCGGTTCCCTACAAAGGATTATCCTAAAGCTGAAGAATTTGTGGAAGCTTTAAGTGGTAAGATCAAAAAGATATTGGAAGAATTTGGAGATTATACATTCAAGGGAATCGGTGTAGGAGCGCCCAACGGGAATTATTTCAGCGGAACTATTGAACAGGCTCCAAACCTGGCATGGAAGGGAATCGTTCCATTGGTAGATCTTTTCAAGAAATATTTTGATGTTCCGGTGATATTGACCAATGATGCCAATGCTGCCGCTATTGGAGAAATGATGTTTGGTGCTGCCAAAAATATGAAGGATTTTATTCTGATCACCCTGGGTACAGGTCTCGGTAGCGGAATAGTGGTCAATGGCGATGTAGTTTACGGGCATGATGGTTTTGCCGGGGAGATGGGCCACATATTTGTCTATCCAGCATCCGGGAGAATGTGTGGCTGTGGCCGGAGAGGCTGTTTGGAAACGTATGCTTCCGCACAGGGGATCAAAAGAACCATGTTTGAATTGCTGGCCGGTGAAACTGATGAAAGTGAACTCAGAGAATATTCTTATTCTCAGATGACTTCCGAACATATCTATGAAGCAGCGAAAAAAGGGGATACACTCGCCCAAAAAGCATTTGATATAACCGGAGAGTACCTGGGTAATAAACTTGCCGATGCCGTCGCTTTCACGACTCCTGAAGCCATTTTTCTCTATGGAGGCCTGTCCAAGTCCGGAGATATGATCCTAAACCCCACCCGTAAATACTTTGATGAGAATGTTTTAAAAGTATACAGAGGGAAAACTTCCATCCTTTTTTCCGAGCTTAAGGAGAAGCATGGAGCCATCCTTGGAGCAGCGGCCCTGGTCTGGAAGCAACGAAAATAAGGATTGATTTTACATAAAATGCATAAAAAAACCCTGAATATTCCATAATCGGATATTCAGGGATTTTTTTAGCCGGGAATTAAAACCTAAATTATCTGAAAGGAGGTGTGGTTCTTTTGTTCCGGGTTTGTTTCTCCCTGAGCCTTTGAAGTTCTTCCATATCCAGATAACCTGTACGATAAGGGTATTCATCAAATCGCGCCACCACATCTGAGAATCTTGGATCTTCTGTCTTCCTTAAATAGTTGATGAGCTTATTTCTCAAGCTTGTCAGTACTTCATGATAATCATTGTCACCGGCAAGATTGTTAAGTTGATTGGGATCGTTTTTTACATCGTATAATTCCTGGGCAGGTCGCCTGGCAAAGCTCCATTCGTAATATTTTTGATACCCCTCTTTATTTCTGTTGTTCATAATAACGAATTTCGTAGGTCCGTCATCACAGTCTGCAAAGTGGTCCATGGGATGGGTTGCATTATCGGGTACTCCTGCAGGCCATCGCTGATCCCTTAGGTTCAGAATATAAAGCCATCCATCAGTGCGTATAGCTCTTGACGGATATCCCACAATGGAGGGATTTTCCTGGGCCGGCGTATGACGTTCCCTTCCGGTCACCACGAAATTGCGCTGAGGATCAACTCTTCCTGTTTCTTCTGATTTTAATATCGGCAGAAGCGAATTTCCGGTCATCTGTACGGGAATATTAATACCTGCAGCTTCCAGGAATGTCGGGGCCAGGTCGCTTAAAGAAACAAAGTCGGTTACCTCACGGTTTCCCTCAACTTCATCCACCCATTGAATGGCAAGGGGAACCCGTGCACCATAATCATATAGATTTCCTTTTCCCCGTGGAAATGGCCATCCATGATCTCCGGTCATGACAATAAGGGTGTTTTCCAGTTCTCCTGTTTCCTTCAATTCTTCCAGCGCATCTCCAACCCGTTGATCCCATCGTTGCACTTCAAAATAGTAGGAAGCAATGTCTTTCTTGACAGAATCTACCTCCGGGAAAAAGTCGGGTACATGAACCTCTTCATAGGGGACATTGCTATAACCGTCCGGATAGGGTCTGTGCGGGTCGGAGGTTCCCAGCCAGAAACCGAAGGGTTGATCTTTACTCCTTTCTTCCATAAATTTTGAAAATTCCAAAGAAGGCCCGCATGGGTGTTCATCATAGCCTCCTGCTTCATAATTTCCCGGACCCCAGCTTTTTCTGTGATGGCCGATTGTATACCCCGCTTCACGCAAAAGCATCATGAAATTTGAATACTTGGTATCCAGTGTCGAATGTAGATTGGCACCCTG
>CAYNPZ010000216.1:0-6516 GCA_964399175.1 uncultured Bacteroidales bacterium
CCCTGCCAACTGTAGCTTTCGGGGTTGCCAACTGCCCATTGCCCATTGCCAACTTCTTCACCAAGCTCCAGTCAAACTCTTCGTCAAACTCTTTGTCAAACTCTTCACCAATCTCCAGTCAAACCATCAAAACTGGATCATAGCTGCATCCTGACTCCCAAAGTAAATTCCCTGCCAAAATCCGGATATCCCACCACCGTTGAATATTCTTGATCCAGAATGTTGTTAATTTCCAAATAAATGCGCGCATCATAATTGGTTTTATCAAGATTGTAACCGATCGTGGTATTCAGATCAACAAAATCTCCAAGGGGTTTTGGGGGTGGGCCTGAAAAACGAGTATGTTCAAAGGATGAAAGGTATTTGCCGAAGATATTTACGTCAAAATTGTTGAAATAGAGGTAAGCTCCCGCATTGGCTATGAAATTCGGGATCTCATTATTCTCCTGCCATTCCTCATTCTCCTCTTTGGATGAATACATATATGTGGCATTGGCAAATAATTGAGCAAATTCCGTGAGGGTCTGTGTTTTTATTTCCAGCTCGGTGCCGTATTGTTGTTGATTTCGGTTGAGGTACAGGGACACAAGCCGGCCTTCCGGCGTGGTAGCGGTGTCTCCGCTTAAGGCTATCGCATCCTTTTGATAGGTGTAAAAACCCACCAAATTGATGTTGCCGAAATCCCTGATTAAGGATTTAATCCCGGCATCGGTTTTGAACCGGGTTTCATTGTCAAGGGGACTGAGGTTTTGGTTCAGTGTCCCTTCCCGTGGTCTTATCTGTCCGTTGGCCATATTCAGATGGAGTGAGAGGGAATTGGACAATCTGTAAGACCCGCCGAGGGTAGCCTGGTAAAGCACCGGTTCCCATTCATCTTCAATGGTAGGTAGACCTCGCAAGGGCCGCCCGTCGGAAACAAATCGGCCCAGTGCCCCTATATGGGTTCTTCTCAGACGTACCCCACCATCAATTGTTAGATTCCCCAAACGATGTTCGTCAACTATAACGGCTGAATAGGTGCTGAGTTCATTTTTTGATCCTACATAGAAGCGTTTCCCGTTGGGTGCCAGCCAATGGTTGTACAGCCCTCCAATCCGTAAGGTATTGTTATTGGATAGATTGACCGATTGGACCAAGTTGAGTGTAAGCTCCTGATCGCTTGTGGTAAGGGTCATTTCATTCGGTTCAATTCTGTGATAAGTAGGGTCGCGGTCGGCATAGGACATCGAAAGTTCTGTGGAAGCCTGGGAATTGGGCATATATTTGCCCTGAAAGGTTACAAGAGAAGCACGGTAAGGATCGAATTCCTCGCGGCGGTTGATTAATCTGCCTACAGCCGGTTCCTGAGCTTTAGCCAGTTCCCTGCTTCCGTCAAGATGAAAGAAGTGAAGATTAAGGGAGAGATCATTGGCCGGGTTCCATTGTACACCGCCATGGATATTGTGCATGGTCTCCGCGGCATTTCTGCCCTCAGGACCGTCTGTACTGCGTCGTTCCAGTCCCAGGGCATAAGATACATCTCCAAGATCGTTTCCATGGGCAAGATGTGTGCGTAGCGAGTTGAAGGTTCCGTATTCGATTCTTCCACTCCATTCCTCTTGGTCGTATCGTTTTGGGACAATATCTATGATACCTGCCATTTCTGAAATCCCTTTCAATAATGCGCTGCTGGAACGGATGACTTCGATGCTTTCAATTTCCGAGGCGGAAAAGAAGTAGGGGAGTTCCATGAATTCTCTTTGCCATATCCCGTTAAGGGCATAGTCCGGATAGGGATATTGTTGTCCGCGTACCGAGAAAAACTGTTTGACCTTACGGCCCCGGGTTTCCACCATGGCACCGGGCACGTATTTCATGGCATCCACAACCGTTTCGGCGCCCTGTTTTTGGATTTCTCTTTCTGAAATATGACTGATCGCAGGTTCAATTCCTGAAGATTCCAGCCGGGGCATTTCAATCAGGTCCCTTACCTGCAAAGGTCTGCTGATCGTGATTGCTTCAATACTGACATCCCGCGGAACCAATTCGAAATTCATCTCATATTCCTTATCCGCTCTTATAGTAATGCGTTTACTGGCTTTTTCATACCTTACTCCTGAAGTAACTACCGTATGAGTTCCCTGAGGAATGCCAGATAATATGAATTCTCCGTTGGCATCACTGTATGTCCCGTAATTGGTCCCCTGAATCACCACGGGGATATTCTCCACGGACTCTCCTGTTTTTTTATCTGTAATTTTTCCTGTAATGGTTTGAGCTTTTGAAACGTGGGCGAACATTGTAACCACAATAAAGACAATGATGCTGATTCGGTAAGATTTCATAAACATTTGTTTTTATAGTTTTAAATATTTTTCGTATTGTTTATTTACTGAATATGATCCAAATTCCATACTGTACGGAGGCTTCCGGTTTGGGAATAATGATTTTGTAATCCTTAATTTTAAGTTTATTCATGATTTTTTTGAAATCATCGGCAAAATCTTCGGGCTCATAACCGGTTATGCGGTGATTTTGCTTTTCTCTTATGGCCCTTGCTGTATCGGTTGGCATATTGGGAGGGAGACCCCTGCCTATTATGGCTTTTCCATCTGGTTTTAATACCCTCTTAACCTCTGAAAATCCCTTTTCCATGTTATCCCAGAAATGGAAAGATGCCCTGGATACAATTACCTCAGCAAAATCATCCTTAAAAGGTAAATCGGTGGCATCAGCTTTTATAAAAGCAATACGGTGGATACAATTATTATTTTGGGCTTTCTGATTAACATAGGGAAGATACCATGGATTGATATCTGCGTTAGTCCAGTAGATTTGATCCGTATATTTACATAATTCTGCTACAAGACTACCCGGGCCTCCTCCTACGTCAATGCCTACACCGCGTTTATCCTGTAATGAAAATGTATCCGTTATATAACGAGCCAGATAAGGGTAAACCGGCTTCAATACATTGGTGGCAGCTTTGTTCATTGATGCTGCAGCAAGAGAATCCCGGTTTTCTTGCTGGGAATTGGTTAAAGTAGATGCCTGGGGGTCGTTATCAAATAAAAGAAGGACAATTATAGGAATTAATATACCAATATATGTCTTATTCATTTATATAGCGATTTAACTGGTAAATTTCATAGTCGCGAAATTAACAAGGATTTCAAAATCTCCCAAATGAATAATGAGATTTTATCCTGCCGCCTTTTGAGAATAATAATGAATTTAGTTATTTTATCCCGGTTAACTACTCGAAAATGATTATTTAACTAAAGCCAATCACTATGAATTCATTAATCCGATTTATTTTATTAGCCATCATCATGCCTGGGATTATCACTTCAGGTATGGCGGGTATCCCTCAAACAAACGGCTCTGCCCAATCCGATACCTCTGAGCCCGGACCTGAGGATACCATACATATCGTGGGACATGCCCATATGGATATGAGCTGGCTTTGGGATTATTTTGAAACCATGAAGATGTGTAATGACAACCTTCGTCAGACGGTAGCCTTCATGGAAGAATATCCCGATTTTACGATGGTTCAGAGCCAGGCCTCGGTATATGACTTCGTAAAAGAAGTAGATCCTGTACTTTTTAATGATGTTCGGAAATATGTTAATAAAGGGCGTCTTGAACCTGTTGGCGGCATGTGGACCGAAGGGGATTCCAATCTTTCGGGAGGAGAAGCGCTGTGCCGCTCTTTCTTGCTGGGACAACAATATTTTAAAAACCATCTGGGCAGGATGGCCCGGGTTGGATGGCTTCCCGACAATTTCGGCCATATTTCACAACTGCCTCAACTGTTACAATTGTCCAATATGGACTATTACTATTTTCACCGTTGCAAACCCTATAAAGGCACCTTCTGGTGGAAAGCCCCGGATGGCTCCAAAGTGCTTGCCTATGCCAACAACACTTACAATGGCGACATTACTCCCCAACTGAACAATGAACTTGAGAAATTCATGCCCGAAAGAGACACCAACCGGATATTACACATTACAGGAGTTGGTGATCATGGGGGTGGCCCTACCCGTGAAGACATTAAAATGATCCACAAGCTCGACGGCAAAGAAGACTACCCGGCAGTTAAATTTACTACCGCGGAAGAATTCTATAAAAAGTCCGCCAAAGAAATGGAAGGTCGCCCCACCCACCAGGGTGAGATGCAATTCATTTTTGAAGGATGTTACACCACCGTCCACGATGTAAAGGAAGGGAACCGGAAGCTTGAAAATAACCTCTACCGCAGTGAGTTTTTCAATACCCTGCGCTGGCTGAACGGTAATGGTTATCCTGAAGATGATTTAGAAGATTGCTGGGGTACACTTGCTTTCAATCAGTTCCATGATATTCTTCCTGGTTCCGGAATACATGAGGCCAATGAAGAGAATGTTGCAAGGTATCATAGTGCCATTCAGGATGCCCGGTTTTTAAGCAAAAAGGCCTTTCAAAAGATGGCCGATATGGTAGATTTTCAAACCGGTTTAGGTCAACCGATAGTGGCATGGAACCTTCAACCCGGGGAGCGAAAAGCCATAGTCGAGGCTGAGGTGTTCTCCCATGACATGCCTGCCACTGCAAAGCTGGTTTCATGGGGCAATTATTATGGCACAAAGAAGGTTAAGCCCAAAGATATAGGACAGGGCAATTTTCCCTCGGTACTGGTAAGGGATGGATCAGGTAAAACTTACCCGGCACAGGTTGTAGGAGGAAAATCTACCCCTCCGGGATTTACATCTAAGGTTCGGTTTATTGCCGATTCTCTCCCTGCCGGTGGTTATAAAACCTTTTATGTGGACATGACCAAACCGGGAACTTTTAACCAGTCGCTCCGGGTAAATGACAGCACGTTTCAGACCGAATTTTTCCGTGTGACCTTCAACATGAAAACCGGAAACATTGTGAGCCTGTATGATAAACGTACCGGCAAGGAATATGTGGAACCGGGCGGCGAACTGAATCAGCTCAGGATGTATCTGGAAGATAAGAACGGGGGCATGAAAGCCTGGTATATCAATAAAATTGTCAAAGAAGAAGATGTTACCAATGTAGAGAGTGTGGAAGTGGAAGAAGTGGGACCGGTAAGGGCCTGTGTAAAATCGGTGAAGACCTGGGGCAACTCAAGGTTTATCGAGCGGGCCTATATATACCGATCTTATCCGAGAATTGAATATGATTTGGAAGTTCGCTGGCTGGAGACCGGCAGCGATTCCACCCATTCACCCATGTTGCGGGCTACATTTCCCATAAAAATGAACAATCCCCGCTTCTACAACCATGTCCCCTTTGATGTGGTGGAAAGACCCATTGATGGTAAGCTCAACGGAAAGCCAGTCCCCCATCATTTAGAACACCGGGATGTATATGGAATAGAAGCCGCCGATGAAGACGGCCAGGAAGTACCGGCCCAGAAATGGGTTGATCTTACTGACGGCAATAATGGGATTGCACTGTTAAACAATAGCAAATACGGCCATTCAGTTCATGAAGGTAAGTTAAGGTTAACCCTTATGCGAGCCGCGGGAGATCCCGATTTGTATCCCAACCTTGGAAAGTTTAATATACGGTATGCACTGTATCCACATGAAGGCGGCTGGTCCAATGGCGTATGGAAAGAAGGAGAAGATTTTAATGTGCCGGTATATGCTGCGGAACCACCATCTTCGGCATTGGCCCGAAAGCATGCCACTCGACCTGAAGAAGCTTCTCTTATATCCCTTGAAGGAAGTGGTGTGGTGCTTTCCGGTATGAAAAAAGCCGAGAAGGGGAATGAGCTGATTGTTCGGGTAGCTGAGATGGAGGGAACTCAAACTACTGCGAAGCTTAAGCTACCTGTTGAAATCCAATCTGCACGCAAACTGAACTTGATTGAAATGCCGTTCGAAGGAGAGGTAGCAAAACCTACAGTAAATGGTAATAATGTTCAATTTACTGTTGACCCCCATGAGATTGTAACACTTGGTATCTCGTGGAAAGAGTGATTACAGGTTTTACATTACGACATGACGACTCCAGTAAATGATAAATTCTTATTTTTAGCGGTCATTTTTAATAATTAATTCAAAACGTTATGAAATTTAAAAGCTTTATTTTTACTTCTTTATTCATTGTCATATTCATCTCGTCAAATTTACTGGCACAACAACTAACGGTTACGCACAATGATTCTGAAAACCGGAGAAACCTGGTTCAATATGTCAAACCCTTGATGGGTACGGATTCCAAATTCGCTTTATCCAACGGGAATACTTATCCTGCCATAGCCCGTCCCTGGGGCATGAATTTCTGGACTCCACAGACCAGCCCCATGGGAGATGGCTGGGCCTATCAGTACGATGACCATCAGATAAGGGGATTCAAGCAAACACACCAACCTTCTCCCTGGATAAATGATTATGCTGCATTTTCCCTGATGCCTGTTACAGGAGCAATTAAATATAAGGGTGAAGAAAGGCAATCATGGTTTTCTCACAAGACGGAGACGGTGAAACCCCATTGTTATAAAGTGTACCTGGCAGA
>CAYNPZ010000217.1:0-6499 GCA_964399175.1 uncultured Bacteroidales bacterium
TCCGTTTGAGGCGTCCCGGGCACAAAGCCGCCAACGGTCAAAGCGGGTATCGGGGAACCCTATAAGGCCAAAATCAACTATAGAAAAAATGCGGCCGTTTGCCGAGACCATGGTCGAGGTACTCGTACTGGAGGAATGACTCCGCGCCCATAACGGTCCGGCTTTCCACCGGAGATGCTGCGGAGGGCCGACCCGTGAGTCGTGGGAAACGGCATTGTTACTCGCGTCATGAAGGAAATGGGTCCACTCATCGATCTCTTCCGGTCGGGGTTTGACAGTCTTCTCCCATTTCCCGTTCTTCTTAATCAATGCCACTCCCTGGGGGGCTAAAACACGCATCATTTCGTTTTCGGAAACTCTGCCGGGCTGTTCTAACACCAAAAGGTTTACCAGATCGCTTGTATACGGAAGACTCTGTTTATCCCAATGTTTAACAGAGACTTCTCCGTATAACTCCTGATCATGAATGTACCGGCGGGCTTTTTCTACCTTTTTTTCTTCGGATGAAATCCCATGGACAATATAATGATCATTGGCATGCAAAGCAGCAGTAAGTTTGCCGGTATTAAATCCCATATGTACAATTAAACCTCCCTCTATGCCCGAATTTTCCAATATTTGAACGGCGTTCCGGATGAATCGATAATGGCTATAGTACCAATATATACCTCCAATTATAAAGGCACCAATAACAATAAAGATCCAGGTTCGTAAGGGTAGTTTTTTCATAAAGTTATGAATTTAGGTATTTTCTGAAATTCACCCTGATACAAGTTATTCCTATTCCTTAAATCTCTGTAAGGAAAAATTTTGATATTATGCAATATTCAGATCAAAGGCCTGTTATTCCGGTTAAGGGCACCATTCTTTACAGCTCCCAGCCCTTGCGAGAGTTGACCTTAACGTAGCGCTCAGCCTCCGGCGTATTGGTAGCCTTCATTTGTCCGGCATCCCACTTAATCTTTTTCCCGGTTCGTAGAGCAACATTGCCGAGCAATACCGTTTCATTAAGTTTGGCGGCATACTCGAAGTTGGAACAAGCGGATCGTCCGCCTTTGCATGCCCTTATCCAGTCATGCGCATGATTAACTTCGATACGAGGGATGGTCTTCGGTGGAGGGTTATATTCCTCTCTTCTGCTTTTAGGGAATAAACGGATATCGGCCGCATATTTCCCACATAAAATAATTCCCTTATCCCCAATCAGCAGGTTGCCGGTATCCGGAAGCTCATCCATATCCAGTTCCTGGGGGACAGGAGGTGTAAGTCCACCGTCCCACCAGGTCATCCATAGGCCCGGTCTGTTATTGCTTGCCGGAAAACGGTAACGAATACGGGATGCAACAGGCGCTGTCTCGGCATTGGGGCCGCTGCATGAAGTCTGGAGTGGAAACGGTTCTCCTTCAATCTGTATTTTCATTGTGAATCCTCCACCCATCGTGAACGAACCTTCGCGGCTTCCAAGAGCGGCATAGTCGCCCTCAACGGTTACAGGATAGTCCAGATCAAGTGCATAAAACGGGCCATCCATCACATGGCATCCCATATCTCCCAGAGCTCCGTTCCCAAAGGCCCACCATCCACGCCAACGATTCGGATGGTAAATTGGATGATAGGGACGCTCAAAGGCAGGGCCAAGCCACAGATTCCAGTCCAAATACGATGGAACAGCGCGACTGCTAAGCGGTCTGCCTATACCCTGGGGCCACTTGCCAGCAGCACTGCCGGTCCAACAATGTACCTCTTTTACATCACCAATTGCCCCGTCCTGGACGTATTCTTTGAGCCTGCGGACATCACCGATGTCACCGGAATGTCCCTGATTGCCCATCTGGGTAGCCACGCCGGTCTCCTCCGCTGTCTTGCGTAAAATTCTCGATTCCTTAACAGTACGGGTAAGAGGCTTTTCCGTATAAACGTGCTTGCCCATTTCCATGGCTGTTTTGGTTATAACTGCGTGTAGATGATCCGGGGTAGTTATAATAACGGCATCAATATCTTTCTGGTTCTCCAACATCTTACGAAAATCGGTCCATACTTTAGCCCTGGGGTATTTTTTAAAGACCTCTGCAGCATATCTTTTATCAACATCGCAAAGGGCAACAATATTTTCACTTTCTACATTAGAGAGGTTATTCGTGGACCTTCCGCCCAAACCGACACCCGCAATATTCAGCTTGTCGCTGGGAGATTTTTTACCATGTCCGCCCAATACACTTGATGGCACCACAGTAAAAGCCGTAGCCGCAGCCAGACTGGTACCTATAAATTTTCTTCTCGTCATGTCCGTGCGTTCATCTTTCAACTTGGTAGAGGTTTGCTTATTTTTCATTTTTTTCTTAAATATACAAAATCTAAAAGAATAATTCAAGTTAGAAAATTCACACAGGAGCATTTTCTTTCAGTTGGAGTTAAATTACTAATTTTGAGCTATATTAAGAATTAATTCAATGTACTTATGAAAAACAATTTTTTTATTACCGGATTACCCAGGTCCAGGACCAGTTGGCTGGCCAATTTTTTTACTTATAACAATTCTTTCTGCTTTCATGAAGCTACTCGTTTCTGTAGCAATATGCAAGATTTGCAGGAGTTGATGCAGAGCCATGAAGCTGATAACATAGGAAATGCCGATCCAGCGCTTTTATACTTTATGGAGGATATCATAAATCTGTTTCCTCAATCTAAAATTGTATTAATCGAGAGAGAGTTACATGAAACCATTGACAGTTTTATCGATTTTTACACCAGTTATGAATATAAGAGCATACAGGAATGGATCGAGAGTTTATTCGAGATCATGGAACAGATTAAAAAGAAATATGAAGTGAAAATAGTGGCTCATGATGATTTGAACCACATGGAAACCTGTAAGGAGGTATGGGAATATCTTTTACCTGATGAACCATTTGATATAAAACGGTGGAATCTGTTGGACGAACTGTATATCAATAAACTCATTGATAAACATTCTCTCCATGTGATTAAAAAAAGTCTTTACCACAAGTACATTAAATATTACTGATCAGGCTGCGAAGGTATTACTTATCATACGGGCTTTATAAGCTTGATAAATTTCCTCCCGGAAGCCATTTTACTGAAAAGAGGGCTTTCCATTTAGTAATCATTGAACTCTCCCCTCATAAATTCAGAGTCTCTGATTTAATAGCCCTGTTTTTAACATTTAATCTGTTTTATAAAAGGCACCAGAACTAGTTTTAAAAATTAGAGTATTCCGGTTAATCAACACAAAAAGGAAAGCTAGGAGCTTTAATTCCTCAGAGTTTTATATTATATTTGTTAGTAAGTTGAATTCAACTTTTAAAATTTTAATTTTAAATAAAAGGGAGGTTGTCAATGCATCATACATTCCTGGTACATTGTAAGGGGGATCTGGTAGGCGTGGTAGTGAAAGATATCGAACCCAGACAACAGATCTTCGGGCGATTATTGGATGGCACTAGTGATGCTGAGCTAGAGGAGGCTTTCCAGGCCAAAGATCAGATTCCGCTGGGACATAAGGTTGCATTAAGGAATATTGAGGAAGGGGAAGATATCATTGAATACGGTAGGGTAATCGGGAGAGCCCTTACCCGGATCGAAGCGGGAAGTCATGTGCATACGCATAACATTAAAAGTAAGAGGTGGTAATTATGGAAAATACAACTTTTATGGGATATCGCCGAAAGAATGGGACGGTGGGCGTTCGCAATCATGTGGCCATCATTCCGGTGGACGATATTTCGAATACTGCTGTAGAGGGGGTAGGTAGTCTTATACAGGAGACTGTGCCGTTACCCCATCCTTACGGTCGTTTGCAATTTGGAGAGGATTTAGAACTCTTTTTCAGGACAATAATTGGTACCGGACAAAATCCCAATGTAGCGGCGGCGGTGGTGATAGGTATTGAACCGGAATGGACCACCAAAGTTGCCGAAGGGATAGCTGAAACAGGTAAACCGGTCGAGGCCTATTCCATTGAGAGAAGTGGGGATTTGAAAACCATCCAGAAGGCCTCTCGTGGGGCAATGCAGTTGGTTCAAAAAGTATCGGAATACCAGCGAGTCCCGGTCCATTTGAATGAATTGATCATGAGCACCAAGTGTGGAGAGTCGGATACCACTTCCGGTCTGGCATCCAATCCCACTGTAGGCAAAATTGCGGAGTTTTTGGAGAAAATTGGCGCGACATTTCTGTTCGGGGAGACTTCCGAATTAACCGGAGGCGAATCGATTGTGGCGGAACAGATGGAAACCCCGGAATTACGGGAAAAATTTATGCAGACATTTAAGGAATATGTGAATTTTATTGAGGAACAGAATGTGGATTTACTTGGGTCCCAGCCCACCAGAGGCAATATCAAAGGCGGGTTAAGCACCATTGAGGAAAAAGCCATGGGCAATATCAAAAAGATCGGCAACACTCAGATCAAGGGGGTGTTGGAATCTGCAAAATCTCCCGATGGACCGGGGGTATACTTTATGAATACCTCGTCAGCGGCCGCAGAATGCGTCACTTTATTTGCTGCAGCTGGTTCCGTATGCCATCTTTTTACTACCGGTCAGGGGAATATTGTGGGACATCCGCTGATACCTGTGATCAAAATTTCGGGTAATCCGCTTACTGCCCGCACCATGCTGGAACATATTGATGTGGATCTCTCCGGGCTCCTTTCTCTGGACTTGTCTTTGGATGATGCTGCAGAAAAGACTTTTGATACTTTAATCCGCACCCTTTCAGGCCGGAAAACCGCTGCAGAACTTTTGGGGCACAAAGAGTTTGTGTTAACCAAGTTGTACAGAAGTGCTTAGATAAAGCAAGTTATAAAGCCCTCAGCCGTTAGCAAGGTCGGTGATCTGAGCAACCTGCCATGTATTTCTTGGCTTCGTTCTGGGGAAATACTTAGTATTCATGAACTGAAGGGATTTTGCCTGTATGGTTGTTAGAATGTGAGGTTCTAATGCAGGTAAGATTTACCGGCGAGGATTTTGAAAATGAACCCTTAAGACAAACAAAGAGCAATGGATATTCGACTGAATTACGGCAAAGGGTCTGTGAATCTTAATATTCCTGAAGATACGGTAGCCGGGATATATGAACCGAAATATATACCCGGCTTTGTTGATCTTCAAGGGGAACTTAGGCGAGCCATCTCACACCCGATAGGTAGTGACCCGCTTACCCGCAAATTACATACCGATAGTAAAGTGGTGATTGTTGTTGATGATATAACCCGACCTGTCCCCAACGCTAAAATTTTACCCGTGATAATCGACTATCTGGCTGAGCAGGGAATTTCTCCTGAGAATATCACTGTATTGGTGGGGCTAGGTATTCACCCTCCGATGAGAAAGGAGACCTTAGCCGAATTACCGGGAAGCTCGGAGGGGCGGGTCCGTTTGGTTAATCACACTCCTGATGATGATTCGGCGCTCACGCTAGTGGGTACAACAAGCTTTGGAACCCAGGTAAGGTTAAACAATCGTTTTCTGGAAGCAGATGTGCGAATAGTGCTTGGGGATATCGAATACCATCAGTTTTGCGGGTATGGAGGAGGAGCCAAAAGTTTATTTCCCGGAATTGCTGATCGGGCATCTATCCAGGCCAATCACGCTCGCCAATTTACCGATGGTGCCCGGAAAGGTTTATGGACAGGGAACCCTGTACGTCAGGAAATTGAAGAAGTGGGACAGATGGTACGGGTTGATCTTGCAGTGAATGTAGTATTAAACCACCGACATGAAGTGGTGGGTTGTTATGCGGGAGACATTCAACAGGCTTTTTTGGAAGGGATATCATTGGTTGAGAGAATGTATAAAGATACGATTTCCCACCCTGTGGATCTGGTGCTTACTTCACCGGGGGATATCCCCATGATATTGATTTATATCAATCCCAAAAAGCAATTAATGCAGCCTCGGCAGTGGTCAAACCTCACGGTACCATCATTCTGGTGGCCGAATGTAGGCAAGGCCATGGTTCTGACAAGTTTTACCAATGGATGCAGGAGGCAGAGTCTGTTCAGGATATTATTCAACGACATCATCAAGGATTTGAATTGGGTGGGCACAAGGCTTATCAATTTGCACGAGCGCTTCACCGGTATGATATTTACCTGCATTCAGCTCAATCAGATTCCTTTGTGGAAGAATTTTTTCTCACACCGATCACAGTGGAGGAAATAGAGAGTAAAGCGCTCAAAAGTCCCAGGATTGCGGTATTACCCTTTGCTACTGTTATGAATGTAGAATTACAGGAAATTGAATAGAAAGGAGAAAAAGCAGACAGGGAACAAGCAGTAAAACAATAGGACTTTCCTCTTCCAAATAGATCACTGACTTATCCAAAGAAGAGGCTTCCCCCATTTTAACCAGATGCCTTTGGTTCCTTGCTCTCTCCGTATATTGGAGTAAGGACGGGGCTAAGCGTATGAAAACTCATCACCACCGTCACCCCGTTATAGCAGCAAATCATTTCATTGTCGGTACCGTATCACCCA
>CAYNPZ010000218.1:0-6490 GCA_964399175.1 uncultured Bacteroidales bacterium
AGTCATTAAATGGTCATCCGTCGAAAGCCGGACAGGTTTGATTGTCATTGGTTGTAAGAAGTTGGTTCCGCATTCTGCGGGAGCAGTTGGCAGTGGGCAAGCCGGATTTCATAGGTGAGAGGGAAATCAAATAGTCATTCGGCAAAATCCGGAGAAGTTTGTTATCATTCGAATGTTCACCTGGATAATGGGAAATTCAATCCCAACTGTTCGATGATTTATCCGGACAATGGGAAAGCCAACCCCAACTGTTCGATGGTTCACCCGGACAACGGGAGACTCAACCCGAACTATTCGATGGATTATTCTGGCAATGGGAATGACAATCCGAGCTGTTCGATAAATCATCCGAAAAATGTGAAAAGTAATTTGAACTGTTCGATGTATCATCCAGACAATGGGAAATAAAACCCGAGCAATGGGTAATATATTTTTAACAGGAAGAAAGAAATTCTGAACAATGGGAAGGAAATTCCGAAATATGGGAAAGAGATCCTGAACAATGAGAAGGAAACTTCCGTATAGTAGAATTTCTGAACAGGGAAAGGGACAGGGAAATGGGATAATGGGTAATTTTTTACCGCCTTCTTTCTGACCTTGCATCAATACACATTCGTTCAACCGCCCAATCGTTCACTCGAACTATCATGTCCCCGGGCTGTCACTCCGTCGTTCCTTCGTGCTGTCGTCCTATCGCTCTTTCGTGCCCCAACCCCAATCTCCCGAACGCAAACCTTACGTCTCTGTTGCTGTGCGTTTAGCTACATCGCTGCCTACTGCCTGCTTACTGCTTACTGCCTTCTTTTCCTGTTATAGCTCCGGTAGCTGCTTCTTACCAGGTTCACCGTATAAATGGCCAGGCCGGTCCAGATGAAAAGAAAACTGATCAGATAGGTCTGGGTTAGTGCTTCGCCATATTTAAACACACCAATGATCAGCATGAGGGTGGGTGCAAAATACTGAAGGAAGCCCACACTGGCCAGAGGTATTTTTGAAGCTCCGTTAGCAAAAAGAAAGAGCGGCAGAACCGTAACAAATCCTCCCAAAACCAGGAACATATCAGTTGTTGGCTCAAAAACCAGAAAATGGCCTGTATCCTGACTTCCCTTAAAAACGATAAAAGCAACCGCCAATACCGAAAGAAATAAGGTTTCCGTCATGATGCTGTTGAGGGGATTCAGCCGGAATGACTTTTTGGCTAATCCGTAGAATCCGAATGACAAGGCCAGTCCGATAGAAATCCAGGGAAATTTGCCATAATCGAATGCGAGGTAAAGCATACCTGTAGCCGCAAAGATAATGGCAATCGTTTTTAGCGTGTTGAGCCGTTCCTTCAGGAAAACACATTAAACAGCAAAAGAAAAACAAATCCCCATAAAATACGATGCGCCAATATTTCCGGTGCAGGAACATGATCCAGTTGCTTCCAGTAAATGGGAAGCACTCCCCATATCACATAGGCTGAGAGTGCTGAAAGATGTCCCAGTATATAATCCCGCTTTTTATACATGGATCCCAGAGCAAGTATGTATCTATAAATTTTTGGACTTCACGATAAAATAGGGATTCAGCAATTCTTTTTTATTATAGAGAAGGGGAGTCTTTTCATCTTTCTGTGTTACCGGATAACCTGCAGCCAGTGCCACTGCATGCCCTGCAGCTGTATCCCACTCCATGGTGGGACCAAAACGTGGATAAACATCTGCCTTTCCTTCAGCTACCATGCAAATTTTCAGGGAGCTGCCCTTGGATACAAACTCGGCATCCCCGTGCTTCTTTTTAAGTTCCTCTACATAGGCCTGTGTTTCTTCATTCAAATGGGAGCGGCTGGCTACCACCACCAGTTTATCGTGTTTCTCAGACATCGGAAGAAGCTGGCCTTTTTTCATCAGTTCTTCCATGGCTTCAAATTCCATTGGTTCACCCTGTGTTCCTTCAACCTTATAGGCTCCAAATTTTTCACTACCAAAGTAAAGTTCATTCACATAAGGTGCAAAAACCACGCCCAGGATAGGTTCTCCATGCCTGACCAATGCAATGTTCACTGTAAACTCACCATTCTTTTTAATGAATTCCTTGGTTCCGTCCAGCGGATCCACCAGCCAGAAAATGTCCCACCGGCTTATTTCTTCATAGGGAATATCCTTTCCCTCTTCACTCAACACAGGATATTCCATTTGTTTCAAATGCTGCATGATGAGCTCATGTGACTTCCTGTCGGCCAGGGTAAGGGGTGTTTCATCCACCTTGGATTCCACTTCAAAATCCTTTTCCTGGTAAACCTCATTAACCACTTTCCCTGCTTCAAGGGCAGCACGTGTTGCTATAGCCAATAATTTCTTCAATTCCTGATTTTCCATTTTTTCCTGTTGTTTATTTTTATACAAAATACCTCAATCCCAATATTGTAATGGTCACTATCATGTAAATGACAGTAAGCGGGAAACCCAGCTTAAAGAAATCGTTGAATGAATAGCCGCCGGGCCCGTATACCATTAAGTTGGTCTGATAACCGATGGGTGTAAGAAAATTGGCTGCTGCGGCAAAGGAAACAACCAGTATAAAAGGCATCGGCTGAAGGTCCAGGTTGGCAGCCATTGTAAGGGAAATCGGAAAGACCAGCGCCACTGCCGCCTTATTACCTATATAAGCCCCCAGGAATGCTGTGATTAGGTATATACCGGTCAGCAGTCCCACCTTTCCGAAGGGCATAAACCCGGAAATGATCAAATCAGCAACCAGTTCCGCCGCACCAGACTTACGCATGGCTACACCCAATGCCAGCGAAAGCACAATAATGAGGGCCAGGTCATAATCGATTGCTTTGGGGAGTTCTTTGGGATTGGCCAGGCCCAAAGCAAAAGCCACAATAAGCATCACCAGCAATCCCATAAAAAGTGATATTACATGAAAAGCGGAAAGAAGGATTGCCACTAGCAGACCCCCGAATATCGTACCGATCTTGTATCCTTCCACCTTCTGGAAATCCCTGACTTTGGAAATAAAATAAAAATCGCGGGTATGAACGGTGCGGTTGAAAAAGTCCTCACCGGTGAAAAGCAAAAGTACATCACCCGGTTTGAGCACTATTTCTCCTATCTTGCCGCTTATTTTTTCTCCGTTCCGGTGAACCGCAATAACAGCAGCATCATATCTGGCGCGAAAACGAACCTCTTTCACCGTCTTCCCTATAAGCGAGGAATTTTGTGAAACCACGATCTCTACCACCTCGGTTTTCTTCTTTTTGTACATCATGCCCACCGAGGGAAGCGTCAATCCGTTCCTGGAATTGACCATGTCGGCAATGGTATGGGTATCACCTGCGAAAATAAGTATATCATCCTGCTGGAGTACCACATCTGGAGAGACGGCTCTAAACCGGTAATCTCCCCGGATAATCTCTACCAGAAACAATCCCTTCAGATTTCTGAGTCCTGCCTCTTCGATGGTCTTACCCACCATTGAGGAATTTTTCCTGATCTGAGCTTCCACCAGGTATTCCCTGGAATTTTTTGAAAAATCCGCCATAGCGTCCGATTTGGAGGGGAGGAAACGGTCGCTGAAAAAATACAGGTACACAAGACCGAATACAACCATTGGTACACCCACATAGCTGAAATCAAATATATTAAGCGCTCCAATCTCGGGAACAATATCCTGATCTGCGGCCATACCGCTGACGATAAGGTTGGTGGAAGTTCCGATCAGCGTTGCGCAGCCACCCAAAATTGCGGCAAAAGAAAGCGGCATCAATAATTTTGATGAGGAAATTCCATTTCTTTTACTCCAGTTGTTCACATAAGGCATCATAATGGCAACCAGGGGCGTATTGTTCAGAAATGCTGAAAAACCGGCAATAAGCAGCATCATCCTTCCTTTAAAACCCCTTACCGTTTGTACTGAATTAAAGATCCGGTCGAAAATGCTTTCCAGAAACCCGGTTCGCCTTATCACATCTCCAATCAGCAACAGCAAAATGATCACAAAAATCTGTTCGTTGGCAAAACCGCTCAGTATTTCCTTTGGAGTCAAAATGCCAAAAAAGCCAAGCACCGTTACCGCTATTACAAAAGTAAAGGTAGCACCGAGGATTTCCTTGTACAAGGAAATCAAAATAAAAAGTAAAACAATAAGGACTATAACAGCATCGAAAGTGAGCATAACACCCCAAACTTTAGCACCTGGCCTTTAAGAAATTAATGGCAAATATATTTTATTTTAAAGGCACTAAAGTAATAAATAATTACACATTTTACTTTTCTCTATATAAAAAATAAATATGAAATTCAATGATTGGGAACATTTGGTTATTATCCCGGAGTGGAATCCCTGAAGAGAAGTATTTTTTACCAGGGGTTCAAACGACGCATGAGTTCCCCTTCAATGGAGGTGAATAACCGAACCGGGCTAAGGGTGCGCCAGTTGTCAAAGTGGTCGAAAACCCCACCGAGTATGATATATTGATCCAGGTTTTCATTAAAAAATTCCTGCCTGACGTGATCCCTGAAATTTAATCCTACTATCCAACCATCTTCCAGTTCGCTGAACCACTCTTCATAATAGGAATCATCTGAAGAATGAAAATTAAAAACATTTTCACCAATAAGGATGAATTTTCGAATCCCGCTTTCAATCAATGATTCCACAACATTGCGCTTCAGGAACATGATGTCGTTAAACAGACAGTCATTCCACTCCCCCAACATTTCGATGATTGCAAATCCCAGGTTATAGTCGGCATAGATAATTTTAAGAAACAGGGTTTCCGAGCCAAAATCATCCCATTGAGGATGAATGTAATGGTTGTAAATGGTATGGATAAAATAGAATTCACTGTATTCTCTTCCGAAAAACGGGGAACGTTCATCACTTTCGGCGGTATAATAAAGCCTCCAGGAAAAATGGGGTTCAATCTCGTGCATAAAGATACAAATCATTGATTCTACAAAACTCTAACACCTTAAAATTGTTATACCCATTGGTTCTTTATCAATATTTGAACAAATATCCGGTTTTTTAGAATTATTCTGAATTTTTGAGTATACTTGTATTATATAAAATCAGCATTCGCAAATATGATCAAATGTACCTGTAAATATTATATTACGGTACCGTTTTTTTATTATTGTGCTCTTTCAGTGATTATATCTATATAGACACTAAAGTAAAAAATCATGATTATTAATAAACCATTTTTCGAGATTATTGCAGTCAATATCCTGTTATTACTGAGTTTATCAGTTCATTCCCAAAATGAGTATCCCGATAAGGAATCTTTCATGCTTCTTTCCGGATACAGAGCCACAGCAGATGGTTCGGTGCTGGTAGCTCACAATAAAGGATCGGAAAGTAATGAAAGTCTGTTTATCAAAAGGTACCCCAGGCAACAACACGATAGTGTTGAGGTGATACGGCTTCAGAACGGTCTGGAAATTCAGCAAACCAACATCTCCATGTCATGGATGAGTTTGCAGACAAAAAGCGGTATTCTGAATGGTGATGCTGTTGCAATGAATGAACATCAGGTATCCATTGCAGGAACGGTTTCTCTGGAGTCAGACCGAAACGAGAAAGCCCGTAAAGCCGATCCCCTGGAGGGCGATGGTATTACGGCGGATTTTTTTTACCTGGCACTTGAAAGGGCCAGAACCGCCAGGGAATATGTCAGTCTCCTCGGGGAATATATTAATAAGTACGGTATTGCCCAGGCCAAAGGAATTGCTGTTGCGGATAAAAAAGAGGTATGGTACATGGAGACCGGAGGAGGTCATCACTGGGCAGCAATAAAAATACCCGATGATGCAATCTGGTTACAAGCCAATAGCTACAGAATCGGCAATGTAGATCCTGATGATGACAATGCAATGGCATCACCCGGGTTACGGGAATTTGCCAGGGAAAATGATCTCTGGAATCCGAATGAGCAGTTGTTTGATTTTGCAGATGCCTTCGGTAACAATATGCAGAATGAAGAAGGAATTGACAGTTTTAACGGTCAGAAGATCTGGAGAGCCATCAATTTGCTTGATTCCACACTCAGAGTTACACCCGACCAGAGAGAATATCCCCGGTTTATCAGGCCGCAGGAAAAGGTGGATCTGCCGGAACTGATTTCAGTACTACGCGATGATTTTAACAGGACTTCCTATAACACCTTCAGTAATGACAGTCTCTCAAAGCAGATACGTCCCATTTCATCGGAAAATGTTGTGCACACCAGCATCGTTCAACTTACCAACGGGCTGCCGGCCAGTGTTGGGGCGGTACTTTGGGCCGGATTCAGCAGTCCTGTAACAACGCCATACATTCCCTTCTACTTTGGTCTTAAAACTGTACCCAAACCATACAACAACAAAACACCTGATAATCAAAGAGCCTATAGGGTATACCGGGATCTGGAGGAACAATACTACCAGGAGCCTGAGGAATTGGGTCAAAAATTCCCGCATGTTTGGTCCGAATTTCAGACCAAATGCTTAACCGAACAGAT
>CAYNPZ010000219.1:0-6458 GCA_964399175.1 uncultured Bacteroidales bacterium
ATAATGATGCCATCGATTATTTGGAAAAAGTTAATTAACTAATGCAGATTTTCTTTATTTCTTTTAAATTTTCTCTTGCTATATTAGCTTTTTCTTGTGAAGTTTTATAATTGTGATACCGAGCGATTCTACAAAGATCAAATAGTCTTAAATATCTTCCATAAATAGGAGTTAATTCTCTATGTTCATATACTAATTTTTTTAATTCTCTATGCTTGTTTGGTTTAGGATTTGACAACCAACTCAAATATTGTTCGAAATCATCAAATGTTTTATAATCTCCATTTTCAGAATCATATTTTGTTAAAGGAAATATTTTATGGCGAACAAAATGAAGAGCAGAATAAAATGCTGTAGTTACCACCCAATCGTTATAATTGCCATTATCATATAAGAAATCACATAAACTTTCATTATGTTCAGCATGCTCCTTTCTCATTCCTGATTATTCCTGTATTCTAATAAAAATCCATCTGCTTCGACTTTACTTTCATCAAGTGACTTATCAAAATCAACAAAACTGAAATTTATTTGATAAGTATCCTCCTTAAAATCTTTTTCATACTTTGGTAGTAAATTATATATTTCAAGAAAACCCTCATCTAAAAAATCTTCCTGAGGAACAATTATAAGAACTTCAAATTCATCCCAGTTATGAATTTTTAACAAAGCAGAATGAAAACCAAAATTTCTTTTTTTAAGTTCTTTAATTATTTGAGAAGTATGGTCATGGGCTTTATCTAAATTGTCATTCAAGAGTTTTTTTAACGCTTTACACTGTTGGGTCACACCCTCCTCTATACCTTTCAGATAAGCATTAATTAAATCATTACTAGAAAATACATCACGCTTATGTTCGGTAATATCCCAATTTTTAGTTGTATGTGCGTTTTTAATTGTCATTTTTGTCCTTTTTTAATTTAATTTGGGTAGTTATTATAACGTGAAACAAGAAAAAAAAGTTTATGTAAATTTAATTCATTTGTTTTTGACTAACAAGTCAAATTAATATCTGATCACTTAACGATATTTAATGCAATATAACAAAAAATCTGTTATCTGGCAAAATTCTCTTATGAATAACAATAATACCATTTAAATTTTCGTAATTCGTAAAACAATAAGAACTATAATCGCATAAGCGAATGCCTGTTGAGCTTTACATAATAATTAATCTGAAGAAAAAACGAAACCTGCCTATAATACTGGAAAAAACAAACCATTTCACATAAACAAAATATCTCTGGCTGAATAACCGAAAGGTATAAGTTCAGGGGGACTCGTATTCATAAAAAAACAGGAGCTATTTTACCGTGGATATCTATTTTAACCAAACCATATAGGGCTGGACCATGCTAAACTTCCGTTTTTCTGAACTACTCTTGCATAATACCATGTAAGTTGATCTGAATTCAACTCATCTGTAAATTCAAAATGGGTTTTGTAATGGTTTTCAAATACCGGCCGGTGGATCAACATGGATTCCATTGTGAACGGTCCAGTAAAAGCGACATGGCTCGTTTCATTCAATTCTGAAAGGCTCTTGTTAATCGACATCTCTTTGGGCTGTTTCATTTTGATGCTCAACCTGGTTTGGGGGGATGCATTCATTTTAAGTATGATACTGTTAATTGGTCCAACTTCCTGAAATGCTTGGGTACGGGAAGTATAAGACTGGACATGGCATCCCTTCCGGGTAATATCATTCACAAGATTACGGCGGTCTTCAGCATACGGACCTGATTGAAAACAGGGGGTAACCTCCAGGATATCACCGTTATCTATTCGTACATCAAATAGCCAGTCGCAGATACGTGCCATATCCAAATCTCCCCATGGACCCCAGCCATATTCAATACGCAGCATAACAGGTTTGTTCCAGCTTGATTCATTGACTGGACGGTCGACGGGTTGATACCTGGTGATAACCTCGTTGTTTCTTAGAATCTCCACCCTGTCAATTACATCCTTTCCTTCTACCCCGACCGATATGTTTCGTTTAGTTGCAACAGGCAGCGATTCACCCATCCAGTGGCCATTAATTCGAAAATCCAGTTTAATACGGTCATGGCTCACTCCATAGGTACGCCTGGCTTTTATGGAGTCCAGTACGGATTCCCGGGAAAGATCATCGGTATAAACGGCTGTAAGACCCTCTCCATAGGCACCCGGATATCCCAGATGATCATCGGTACCGGCGGTAACTCCTATTTTGGTCCCCTGGTTGAGCAGCCACTGGAAAGTGTTCTTTGAATATCGTCCACCCATACTGTGCCTGATATATGGATACAGTGATTCGGCCGATTCCGCATTGCCATGTTCCGAGTAGATTTCAAGTACAGGAGATACTTCAGTATCCAGAACATCCCAATTGGCTCCTCTTCTTCCTTGAACATAGGCTGGATGATGAGGAAGCAACAAAGCATTATATTGCTTTGCAAAATCCTGGAACTTACGAATATCATCCATATAAACCAGTTCAGCTTCCGAGCCGGGAAATATTACGCAAACATCACCATACTTGTTGGAATGCCACTCATAACCAATAAAAGATACAAAATTCCCCGGTGAATAATAATCATTGGCCATTTTCTTAACCCGGGGCCAGTTTTTGCGAAATACCTCAAATCCTTCCTGATGTTTCTTTTTCACCTCAATGGGTTCATTCGGAATATCGTGCCATTGTGAATGACCTGTAAAACAAAAGAAATCAAGATGATTCGAAGCAATATCATAGGCTCGCTCCAGTGAACCCCTGGCATATCCAATTGAATTGTGATTGTGAATATCACCCCAATACAGATTTTTATCCCCACCCAGAGCAGTTTCATTGGGTTTCACTTCAATGGATTTTTCTGATTTACCGGTACAGCCGGGAATTCCCAATCCGAGTAGAGCTGTTGCAAATGCAGAGCGTTTCAAAAATGAACGTCGACTATGTTTATTTTCTTTCCCCATCATATCTTTAATTTTAATCAATAATTAAAACTATTTGAAAGCTTTACCTGTTACTAAATTCATAAAAGAAAAAAATTATGATAATTGAAATGCCATATAAGCCTAATAAATTCATTATAAAATTATTATAATTCAATTTAACCATAAATTTTTTATTATATACTGAATGATTTATTAACGCTGATAACAAAAACGGCTTCTCTATATATTAAATAGACAGTGGTTTATTCTGCCATCATTACAGTATTATTTATTTTCCAAAACATTGAATGGTACCGTCGATGGCTGACATAAACAGCCGGTTTTCCGCTGCTATCAGGCCGTCGAATTCAGGTGGAGCATCCAGTTTATAAGTTGAAACTTTTTCTCCTGAAACAGATATCACTTGCAAATAGCCTCCTTTTCTTCCACGGGAAGTAGCCAGCGGATCCTCCGGATCTATTGCATCGGCCGGTCCGGCTATAAAAAGCAAGTTATCGGCCAAAGTCATGGCCCTAGTTCGAAGGGAAATGCGTTGGGACCACAGAGGTGCTTCGGATCTTGAAAAGCCGGGACCTTTTTCATAATTGGGTGCGGGATCACAAAATGAGCAAAATTCATTATTGGCCAGAGATTCGGTTGATTCTGGCAACCATTGCACCGGCCCGGATTCTTTCTCCGTTTCCACCAAGATGGGTTCGGTGTCGTTATTATCTGCATACAGTAAATTACCCTGCCCGTGTACATGAATGGGACTGTGGTCAGTTTCCCGGTCATAATGCTTGTTGGCGAATGTGGTTGAATCATTGAATACCAGTATGGATCCACTCTTGGGAGCCCGAACGCTATGATAATATCCCGGCCAGCGGGATGAAAACATCCAATAGCTTCGATCCCACTGTGAATCATCCAGCAGGCTGGTATTGGAAAAAAGGTGCATGCCCATATGGCGGTCCCCGAGTTTGGTTACCTTCTGTGTCTGTTGCTCTTCAAGTTGTTTGTTGAATTTGGCCCGGCGAAGATAAATATGGTCTTCTCCGCTTACCAGGATATCCGAGCGAAAACCTTCCAGTTCGAAAGGATGACCGCGCTCTTCCGGTATATTAGGACGAGGAGTTTTCAGGCGATTATCATACAGTTTATCTCCGGTTTCCGCATCAAGCCCGAACAGATACATTCCGCCGTCAATATGGGAAGACTGCCCGGCAAGAAAATAGACCACCTCGTCTTTTACCAGCACACTGCCGTGCACCGGCCAGGGGGATTCAAGCCGGCCGTAGGAAACGATCCGCCTCTCATGGGGGGCACCGCGGAACTTCCAGACAAGCTGGCCGTCGGTTGCTCTCAGACAATAAACCCAGCCATCGGCTGCGCCGAAAAGCAACAAGCCCCGGTAGTAGGTAGGAGAGGAGTCTACTTTCCCGCCTGCCGTAAAGGACCATTTGATGTCACCGGATTGGCTGTCCAGACAATAAACCCGGTGGGCGTTGATCTGAGAGACATATAGTTTGCCCCCGGCTACCACCGGCTGTGTCAGTTTTCCGCCCAACTCCGTTTTCCACTGATTGGACAGGTCTTTCGGAACGGTGCTGGCTATGCCTCCGCTTCTTTTTGTATCATGGCGGTACATGGGCCATTCGTCTGCACCGGCAGCACGCTCCCTGAGCTCCGTATTGTACGCCGGACCTTTTTCCAGGGGATGTGTTGCAGTTTCCGGGGACCAGCGCAGGGAGTCCAGTCGTCCTACAACAGCATTGAACCCGTCTATCTTTGATGCGGGATAGCAAAAACACTGATGAGGAGGCATATAAATCATCCCGTTGGCCGGCAGGAAACCAAGCTGGCACATACCTCTGAGCCAGTCATGCTTCATGTGGTTGTTGCCTGTAATATCCATAAATTCGATTCCCCGTTTGTTCCACAAGAGATACCGGCTGGTTGCTTTGCCTGGGTAACAGCGAAAATGATGGCCGGGCGAGAGCAGGTTTCTTACCTCAATGGTTCGTTTTTCTTCCCCGGTCAGGGGATCATATCCGGTTTTTCTGACCAGAGTGTTTCTGATGCGCGGCTCCCAATAATACTGACCTCCTCCGGCACGATAAATGTGATCATAGGGCGCACGGGAGGGATCCAACGCCTCTCCGGTATTGACCTTACGGTTTAAGTATTCGGGCTGTCCGCCCCACACCAGTCCCTGGGTAACAAATAGAGAGGGATTGTTGCTCTGGGCGCCGGGGCCTTTCCATAGCAGCTCGCCGTTCTCGGCGGAGAGGGCAATAAGATGGCGGTTGTTCTGAAAAAGCACCACGCGAGAGGTAGCCACCAATTTTCCGTCGTTGCCCCATTGCAGTGTCTGCTTCTCTTGCAGGCTGCTATTCCAGAGCATTTCTCCTTTCTTCAGGTCGACAGCCACAATGGACCGGGTATTGTGGTAAAAGACACGATTGTCTTTTGCGGCGAGAGAGCGGGGAACAATAGCATCTTCTTCGATCTTCCACAGTAGTTCGCCTGTTGAGGGATCAGAAGCCTGGATAATATCCCCGGAGTGCCCTTGCCCGGGCTCCCGGTGAAGCATCAGGTTGCCCCGGTGAAAAAGTATTTTTTGAGTTCCCCCGGTATTGGGCAGTTTCCTAATGGTTTGACCTGTACCTGCCTCCAGTACGCTTACTTGCGAATGTTTATCCAGGGTTACATAAACCTTATCGTTGCTGGCAACCAGGCACTCGGGAGCAACAGCGGAGGTTCCACCTGGTATTGAACGTTTCCACAAAACAACCCCATTGTAGGCATCTCGCGCTACAAGCCTCCATTGGGAAGGAACCCGAGGGTCTTTCACCCCCAGCGGCGCTTCATCAATAACGTAAAAGATCCGTCCTCCCGAGCTGACCATCGCCCTTATGCTGGGTATCAACTCATGGCTCCGGGAGAACATGGGGCCTCCTTTCCATTGTAAATGCCGGGGCGGCTCCACTTCAGTATCCTGTGCCACCGCGTTGTTAGAAGGTCCGTGAAGATTGTGGGTCCACTCATCAATGGTCTCCGGCTGGTCTTTTTTCTTTTTCTGCCACTCACCGTCTTCTTTGATATAGGCTATGCCATTGGGCGAAAGCACCCGCATTACCTCGTCCGTGGAAATCCCGTTCAGGTCTTCAGCTACCAGGAGACTGACCAGGTTGTCGGTGTAGGGAAGCTTGTCGCCATCCCATTGTTCTATGGTTACCGGCCCGTAAAGATCCCGGCTGTGGATATACCTGCGGGCTTTCTCTACGGATTCTTTGTCCCTGGCAAGGCCATGCACCAGGTATCGGTCACTGGTATGGAGATCGGCGGTGGGCTTGCCATTGCCGCATCCCAGATGAACTACCAGGCCTCCCTTAACATCGGTTTCTTCCAATATATGAGCGGCCTCGCGAATGGAATTATCTGTCCTGTAATACCAATAAACAGCCACGGCTACAAGGGCTGCAACAACTATAAAAATTGTGATGCGCAAATGCTTCTTTTTCATAAGGCTATTCTTA
>CAYNPZ010000220.1:0-6450 GCA_964399175.1 uncultured Bacteroidales bacterium
TGAGGAGGTGAGTGACAAAATCTCCGCCTGCCTGCTTTATGTTGATGAGCTCATGCTCCATGTAACACGGGGAGTAAGATGGGACAGCGACCATGTAGTCACCTTGAACGACGATGTGCGCTTTATCGCCCAGGAAATTATCCGTGCCAATGCCTTAAATCGCGTAAATGTAGGGCTCGATTTCTTTGACGGCAGCATCAACCGCATCGGAGCCTATGTGATCGGAACCCGTGCAGCCCAGCAGGCATTTTTGTATGCATTGCTTGAGCCGACCGATAAACTGAGGCAATACGAAGAAAAGGAAAATTACTTTGAACGGCTGGCCCTGCTCGAACTACTGAAGACCAAACCTTTCGGTGCCGTTTGGGATTATTATTGCCTGACGAATGACGTTCCGGTAGGTGAAGATTTTATCAGCAATATCCAGCAGTATGAAAGGGAAGTGCTCTCTAAGAGATAATATTATCTTAAAGAACTTAAAAAACCAGATGTATAAATCACAAATAACAAATTACAAATAATATTCAATTTTCTAAATTTCAATGACAAAAATAACCTGAGTTTTGCGTAATGCTTGATTTATAAAAGCCAGTTTGATAATTTGGTCATTGGAGTTTGGGATTCCTTCCTGTCTGCAGGGCAGGTCTTTGTAATTTGAAATTTGTTACTTGTAATGTAAGCTTTAATATATGATAGATACAATTGCCATTTTCGATATTGGAAAAACCAACAAAAAACTCCTGCTTTTCAATGAAGATCTTCAGATCGTTTACCAGGAGGAAAAACAATTCCAGCCAGCAACCGATGACGATGGAGACGAATGCGATGATATTGAAAAAATAGAGCAATGGATCCTTGAAAAAGTTAAAGAAATAGCTTCAAGCGGCAAGTACAATCTGAAAGCAGTTAATTTTTCCACTTATGGCGCGTCCCTGATGCATCTGGACAGTGAGGGAAACCGGGTTACGCCCTTATACGATTATCTGAAGCCGATGCCTGAAGGAATTGTTGAACCCATTTACAAAAAGTATGGCGGCAGGAAGGAATTTCTGAGAAAAACCGCATCTCCGGCACTGGGTATGTTGAATTCCGGATTTCAAATACTCTGGCTGAAAAAGAAAAAACCCGAAACATTTGATAAAATTCATCATACCCTGCATCTACCCAACTACCTCTCCTATTTCCTGACTCATGTCCCGGCCAGCGAATACACTTCCATTGGTTGCCACACGGCCATGTGGGACTTCGACCAGATGAAGTATCATCAATGGCTGGCCGATGAAGGCATTAATACGCTAATCGATCCCTTACCCAATGAAACCATTTACCCCACCACCATTGACGGAAGAAAAATAAACACAGGCATAGGAATACATGACAGCTCAGCCTCCCTGGCTCCCTACCTGATGCAAAGCAGGGAAAAGTTCATACTGGTTTCAACCGGCACATGGTGCATCAATATGAACCCATTTAACTACGAACCATTGACCTACGAACAACTGGAACAGGATTGCCTGTGCTTTATGAGCATCAACCAGAGGCCGGTGAAATCATCCCGCTTATTTATGGGACGTGTTCACGATTTGAATGTATTGAGGCTGGCCAGCCACTTCAACAAAAACGAGGATTTTTACAAAACAGTTAGCTTTGACAGGAACTTATTATCCCGGCTTTCCTTAAAGGAGAGAAAATTTTTCTCAGGAGGAGTACCCGACAAACTGGTAAATTACAATGTGGACCTGTCGGAATTTGAATCCTTTGAATCTGCCTATCATCAAATGATGGCAGATCTTACAGGGCTGGCAAAAGCGTCTATCGATCTGGTCATCCCTGAAAAAGATGACATCGATGCCCTTTATGTAACGGGTGGTTTCGCCCGCAGTGAACTTTTTATCAGGATGCTGGCTGAGCTGTATCCCCGAAAAAAAGTATATACCACCGAAATGAATAACGCAACCGCGTTAGGAGCGGCCTTGATGGTATACGGGGCATTGGGGAGGGCATCCCACCCTGTATTAAATATGGGGTTCAGACAAATAGAGAACTAAATCATCATAAATTCTAATATCTAAATCCTATGATTAAACCATCACCACGTCCTATCCTCCAGAAATTCATTCAGCTCTTCCTCTGACATGGGCATCAGCTCCGGGTGTTTATCCAGCCAACGCATGAAATGATCTTTAATCTCCCGGGACCATTTGCTGTCAATTTCTCCCGGTGTATACTCCCCTTTCTTCAGCATCTCATGTCCGAATTTATCTCTCAGATTAACAAATTCGGCAGTTAGGGTTACTTCTTCTGCCAGGTGGGCAGGGATAAAAAGCACTCCTTCCTGCTTGGCCAGAACAACGTCGCCTGGGAATACCACTGCCCTGCCTATCCGGATAGGCTCATTGATTCCCATAAGCATGGTTTCCTTCAGGTAGGTAGGATTCCATCCCCTGACATAGGCGTTGAACCCCTCAATTTCCTTCAACCCTTCCAGATCACGTAATCCGCCGTCGAATACGACTCCTCGTTTAGAATTGGCATATATGGCATTGCCAAGGTTATCGCCGATCAGGGTTCCATCCTCAGTTTTTCCAAAGCAATCGGCCACATAAACATCACCTTCATGCAACATATCAATGGGCCAGGAATTCATGTTTTTCACATGACCCTCCTCATGCCCTTGTTTCAGCATTCGCTCACGAACATCGGGTCTTTTGGGATAGTAAAGAGCAGTTAATGCCCTGCCTGTAAAAGGCCTGTTTTTATGGATCATCTTCCAATCCCCGGCAAACTGATTGTGATACCCTTTGCTGTTCAGAACACCCCAGGCAGCTTCAATGGATACATTTTTGAGCCTTTCCAGAATATCATCAGATACCTTAGGCCTGCCACTTTCAAAGCGTTCTCCTTCCCAATCCGCTGTATATGCTTCAAGCTTCTCGTCGGGAATGGTAACGGATTGTGCTGAAGCTACAGAAAATGTTATTGCCGCAAGAAATATACCTGCAATAATTTGTTTGATGGTTTTCATAATTAATATCTTTTTTAGATTAAATTAAACAACTATTTATTTGGCACTTCAGAAGTTTTCCGGGTTGATTCTTCCGATTTTTCGTCCCGCAAAGGTTTCGACCGCCAAATATTGGCTAAGGAAGAACCGGTTACATTCATCATCGGTCCGAATACTGCAGGAGCCAAGCCAACTGTAGCTACTTTACCCATCTCCAGTGCAATTCCACTGGCAAGTCCTCCATTCTGCATTCCTACCTCCAGGGCAACTGCACGGGCGTCGTGCTCTTTCATCCGGATCAAGCGACATCCCCAATACCCTAGTAAATAACCCAATATATTGTGGATCAGACAGGCCAATACCAAAGCAAGGCCTATTTCTATCAGGCTATCGCGACCTGCAGCCGTGATGATGGTAATAATAATACCTATTCCGACCATGGATATCAATGACATGGCCCTATCCAGCCAGGCACGGTTTCCTCCGGAAACTCTTCTTAAAATTACAGCTGCTGCAATAGGCAGAGCCTGGAACAATAATATATCCTGCAGTAAAGTTCCCATCTGAGCTTCCAAAGCTATATCCGTGGTCTGGAAATTGATAAAATTCTTCATTACAATGATCAACACAAAAATAACAATCTGCAGGAATATGTTTCTTCGTTTCTCATTAACATATCCAATGGTATTGAATATCAATCCGGCAATAATGGGAAGAATCACAATATTGATGATGGTAAGCATCATATCCCAGAAATCGATGGGTACAAATCTTCCGGCCAGGGTTTTCATAAGAAATGGAGTCATAATGGGAGCCAGCAAAGTGGCCACTGTGGTCAGGGTTACCGATAGGGCCAGGTTTGCTTTGGAAATGAAAGTCATCACATTGGATGCCAAACCGCTGGGAGAAGATCCCACTAAAATGATTCCAGCGGCAATCTCGGCAGGAAAACCAAAAACGGTTGCCACGGTAAATCCTACAATGGGCATGATGGTGAACTGAGAGACTACTCCAACGCCCACACCTTTGGGCATTTTGATCACATCAGCAAAATTTTTTACGCTCAACTGAGAGCCCATGCCAAACATGATGATCTGCAACAACGGTACAATTAAAATTTGCAGGTTCACCCCGCCCAGCTCCTGAAAATAAGAGGGATAGTTCATCGATACTGTAACCGCTGCGAAGATCCATACCGTATAGGCGAATTTTTTCAGAGCTTTAATACCGTGAAAGCTAAGTGCCAGGAATACAAAGAAAAAAGTCAGTATTGGGCCTGTGTACTGTTGCCAGTTGAATATCCAGGAAAGTATAAAGAAAACAAAAAGTAAGGCGGCAATACCCAGAAATACATAAAAAACAAAGTTTCTTTTATTCATACTGAATGCTTTTTTGCTGGCTTAATACATTAAATTTATGATACAAACAAAATAATTCAGGGAAAAAATCCCAAGTGTTTTCTGTTAAAGTCACAATCTGCTTTCATTTAAGGAAATCAGAATAACCCGTTAATCTGAAAATCCTGAAACGACATTTAATTCCGTAATATATCCCACGAGATATTTTTGTTTTATTTAGGAGCAGGGGCAAAACACGCTCCACCTTCTGTTAGATTTTTCTCAATCAACTCCATATTCGGTCATGGGAATGAAACTCGTCCCATTCCGGTGCAGGTTTAAAATAACCATATTTCTCCTCAAATTCAGGATGAAGGTGTTTTTTTACCTCATCTTCATTGAGCTCAATACCTAAACCAGGTGAATCGACTGGAACAGGAGCAAAACCATCTTCAAACAAGGGTTGTTTTCCGGTCATTTCAACCAAATTATTATACCATGGATTATCAACACTGTGATGCTCCAAAGCCAGGAAATTCTTAGTGGCAGCAGCACAATGTACGCTAGCCATATAAGTTACGGGTAAACCAGCCATGTGCATAACCATGGCAACACCATTCTCTTCAGCATAGTCACCAATTTTCTTTGTTTCCAAAAGTCCGCCGGAAGAAGCTATATCCGGATGTATAATGTCAACCGCATGCTTATCTATAAGTTCCTTGAATCCTTTTTGCAATGAAAATATATCCTCTCCTGTACATGTCGGGGTGTTCAAGGCTTCTGTAACACTTCTCCATTGTTTTGGATAAAACCAGGGAACCAGATCTTCAAGAAAAGCCAGCCGGTATTTTTCCAGTGCTTTTCCAAGCCGGATCCCATTATTGAGATCAAAATGTCCAAAATGGTCGGCAGAAAGGGGCATTTCCATGCCAATTATGTCACGGGCCTTCTCCACATAATCAGCAAGCAAATCAATTCCTTTCTCAGTGATCTGAACTTGTGTAAAAGGATGCTCCGTGCTTCCATAGTTCATAGGATCATTGGTATTATACTGTTGAAGACCACCGGGATATCTTTGCCAGAATTCTTTATTAACTATAGCACCAGGCACATCCCTTATCATATCAAGCTTTAAATCCATTTTAATCCATGTAAATCCCTGCTTTAACCGTAAATCCACTCTTTTTTTGAACTCTTCTTCATCTTTAATGGAAGGTGTATCTGCATACATTCTGACTTTATCGCGATACCTGGCACCCCCAAGCAACTGCCAGGCAGGAATATTCCATGCCTTACCACATAAATCCCACATAGCCATTTCTACGGCACAAACACCACCGGCTTGGCGTCCGTGACCGCCAAATTGATAAATAGTTCTCCATATTAGTTCCACGTTAGTGGGGTTCATACCCAGTATACGGCTTTTAAGCATAAGGGCATAACGCGGATCAGCACCATCCCTTACTTCACCATAACCATATATATCCTGATTGGTATCAATACGAATAATGGGCCTTTGCCATCCCTCTCCGACAACGGCAACACGCATATCAGTAATTTTAAGATCTGATGGACTTGAATTGCGCTGTACATTGGATGTAGCGTGAGCAATAGTATCCTCAACCGGCATTCCCATAAATCCGGCTAAAGAAATACCACCCACAGCCAGTTTCTTAAGAAAATCCCGCCGGTTACTTTTTGTGTTAGCACCGGATTTCTCTGACTTACCGGCACCTCTATAGGCCTTTTCCCCGATCTTATTTTTTTCTATAATCTGCTTTAATGTGCTTTTCATAATATTAAAATTTTAGTCAAATTAATGTGTATTGGATGTAAATTTGTATGTCGCTTCTTTTCTATATTATACAGTATTAATGTTCGATAACCCCCCGATTGCCATTTTCATACCAAAAATATAATTTTCTCCTAAAAGTCCCATTTTTAAAATCACTTTTTTATCTGATTGTCTCTTACATAAGAATGTTTCAATAATACCACTATTAAATTTCATCAGTAGTTGTTACTGCCCTTCTTTGTAAGGATAAATGCTCAATTAAAAAAGCAGGCCTACCAAAAAGAAAGGGACCATAGGCCCCTTTTCTTCTTTAA
>CAYNPZ010000221.1:0-6391 GCA_964399175.1 uncultured Bacteroidales bacterium
TACTATATTTGCATTGTTTTAGTAGCCATTTGCAATATAGAAACCCATCATTGCATTTTTTTAGTAACCATTTGCATTGGTTTTAATTCGTGCATTCGTGGCATTTGACAGGTCTTTAACTCATTCGTGGGCCTCCATTCAATCAGAACTCGCTGGAGAAATGAAACTTGATATTCGGAAACTTTTCCTGTGCCATCCTCAGCGAATGCGGCGATTCAGCCAGGAACACTTCTCTCCCATGCTTGTCAAGAGCCAAAGCCTGTTCCTTTCTTTTCCTGAAATCCTCCAGCTCCTGCTCATCATCACTCTCGATCCAGCAGGCCTTATACATCGGAAGCGTCTCATACCGGCAGGAAGCGCCATACTCATTCTTCAGCCTGAACTGGATCACATCCAATTGCAACTGACCCACTGTACCGATGATCTTCCGTCCGTTGACCTTGCTCTTGAACAACTGGGCAACGCCTTCATCCATAAGCTGATCCAGGCCTTTATCCAACTGCTTGTAACGCATGGGATCGTCGTTTTCAACGTAGCGGAACATCTCCGGCGAAAAGCTGGGCAGTCCTTTAAAATGCAGAGCTTCTCCTTCCGTAAGCGTATCCCCGATCTTAAAATTTCCGGTATCATGAATCCCTACTATATCGCCCGGATAGGCTTCATCAATCACCGATTTTTTAGCCGCCATGAAGGAGGTCGGACTGGAAAATTTCATCTTCTTGCCTACCCTGACATGCTTGTAGTTGGTATTCCTGTAAAACTTGCCGGAGCATATCTTGACAAATGCAATCCGGTCCCGGTGGTTGGGATCCATGTTGGCGTGGATCTTAAAAACAAAACCGGAAAATTTGTCTTCCACCGGACTGACCATCCTTTCTTCAGCGGTGGTGGGCTGAGGTGCGGGAGAGATATCCAGAAAACATTCCAGAAGCTCCTTAACGCCAAAATTGTTCAGCGCACTGCCGAAAAACACAGGTGCAAGATGCCCCTTATGGTATTGCCTGGGATCGAACTCCGGATATACCCCTTGTACCAGCTCCAAATCCTCTCTCAGGGTTCCTGCAAATTTTTCACCGAGATATTCTTCCAGTTGCTGGTTATTAAGATCTTTGAACTCTACTCCTTCCTCTACCTGCTGCTTGTTCTGACCACTGAAAAGATTCAGTTTCTCCTTATAAAGATCATACACACCCTTAAAATGGGGTCCGTCACCAATGGGCCAGCTCAGGGGTTTTACATGAATGTCGAGCTCTTTTTCAATTTCATCGAGCAGATCAAAGGAATCTTTCGCAGGCCGGTCGAGCTTATTGATAAACACGATTACAGGAGTATTCCTCATCCTGCAAACGCTCATCAGCTTTTTGGTCTGCGGCTCAACGCCCTTGGCTGCATCAATCACAATAATAACAGTGTCTACCGCAGTCAGGGTACGATATGTATCTTCAGCAAAGTCCTGATGACCCGGTGTATCAAGTATATTGATCTTTTTCCCGTTGTATTCGAAACCCATAACAGAAGTAGCCACCGATATGCCACGCTGGCGCTCTATCTCCATAAAGTCGGAGGTGGCAGTCTTTTTGATCTTATTAGACTTCACCGCTCCGGCCACATTGATGGCTCCCCCAAAAAGCAGGAATTTCTCCGTCAGTGTTGTCTTTCCTGCATCCGGGTGGCTAACGATGGCAAATGTTCTTCTTCTGTCGATCTCGTTCTTAAAACTCATATTCATTCAGTTAACAGTTTATTAAAGGTTAAATTTCAGATTGATTTACATGCCAAATTCATGGATTTTGCTTCTCTCACCATGGAACCAGCATGTTAATCATGTTCTTGTTGGGTAGGTTCCTGGATGCGGGTTTCATTTATTTTTTCCCCGACTCTTCAACGAGGATGCAAAATTAGTATTTTACCCTGAATTCTTTTAAAAGTTCAGTCTAAAAAGCATTAAATAAGACAAATGTCACTATAGCTCCAACCCTGCCTGCTTCGGGTCAGGAACATTAAAAACCACAAAAAACAGACAATATGGATATTATTTTTAATGAAATTTTGTGCTTTCGTGATTTTGTGGCAGAAAAAACCTTTTTAGGCCGGACTCATCTTTGACGTTATTAAAAAATCAGCCTTTTGCTTCACTTTTTTTTGACCAATGTAAAAAATAAAACCTATCCGGCAGAAGCGGAAACATAACAGAAAACAGTACGTAAACCGAACCTTTCAGGAATTAGGCCGGTAAAAGGAAACGTAAGAAAAATGATTCAATAACAGATTTTATATATTTGTCTCTTAAAATTCAATCTTAATGAAAAACTTATATACAGCAAGCCGCATCATTGTAGGCCTCGTACTGATCTTTTCCGGTTTTGTAAAGGGAATTGACCCGCTGGGATCGGAGTATAAATTCATTGACTATTTTAACGCCTTTGGTATGGATTTCCTCAATCCCATGGCCTTACCGCTGGGGGTTTTGTTAAGCACATTCGAATTCGTACTGGGAGCTGTTCTGATATTTCATGTAAAACCCAGGTTAACTTCCTGGATATTGTTTGTATTCATGGGTTTCTTCACCATTCTCACCTTTTACCTGGCCCTTGAAAATCCCGTGCAAGATTGCGGATGCTTCGGAGATGCCATCGTTATGAGCAACTGGGAAACCTTTTGGAAAAATGTGGTCATCATGGTTTTTGTGGCCATCATCTTTATCAGCCGCAACAAATATCAATCCCCTTACAGCAACAGATGGCAATGGGGTATCACAGGTATATCGACACTTGTCATACTGGGCTTTTCGGTTTATTGTTATAACCATCTCCCCATATTTGATTTCCGTCCTTATCATGTGGGCGCAAATATACCCGATAAGATGGAAATTCCTGAAGACGCCCCGGAACCCGAATACAAAACCAAACTCAAATACAAGAAAGACGGACAAGTCAGGGAATTCACCCCGGACAGCCTGCCCGATTCAACCTGGCAATGGGTGTCAACCGAAAACATTAAGGTGAAGGAAGGATACACCCCGCCTATTGAAGACTTTACCATCTCCACACTTGCCGGAGAGGACATTACCGATATTGTGCTTAACCAGAATAAATTCACCTTTATGCTGATTGCCTATGACCTCAATACCGCCGATAAATCGGAAATGGATAAAATCAAACGGCTTGCGGAATTCTGCAACAATACAAACAATTGTTCGTTCATCGCCCTGACCGCCTCACTGGAGAAAAACATCAATGAATTCAAAAACAACACTGGCGCTTCATTCCCCTTTTACCAGTCGGACGAAATTGTGCTGAAAACCATAATCCGAGCCAATCCGGGGTTGATGCTGATAAAAAAAGGAACCGTACTGGATAAATGGCACAACAACGACCTTCCTTCTACCCGGGAAGTTAAGGAAGAATTTCTAAACAATCCTGAATATAAGGATACCCCAGATACCAAAGATGAAGTTAAAAAGGATGATACAGAGCTTCCATCCTGAGGTTTTTCTTATATTTGCGTGAGCTTAAAATCACGTACAATTGGCAAATTACTTCATTAAAAGAATATTATATGCCATTTTGATCCTTTGGGGAGTGGCCAGCCTGGTATTTATTTTATTCAACGTAATACCTGCCGATCCGGCGCGTATGCTTATGGGTCAGCGGTCGGACGTCGCCTCCCTCGAAGCCATAAGAAAAGACCTGGGCTTGAACCGTTCCAAAGGGCTTCAGTATGTGAAATACCTGAACGATCTCTCTCCCGTTTCTTTCCATTCACTGGACTCAACCAATTATTTTTATCTGGATCATTCCAAATATGCTCCTTACACCAGGCTTATCAAAACCCATGACAAGGCTGTGGTTTTAAAATCTCCCTATCTCAGAAGATCCTATCAAAGCAAAAGGGAAGTCACATCCATCATTATAGAGACAATCCCCAATACATTCATCCTGGCTTTTGTGTCCATTGTCTTTGCTTCCCTGGTCGGCATCTTCCTGGGGATTTTAGCTGCCATTTTCAAAGATTCCCTTTTCGACAGGCTTTCCATATTTTTTTCCGCATTTGGAATGTCGCTGCCTTCCTTTTTTGCTGCCATTCTCATTGGCTGGATTTTCGCATTTGTTCTTGGGGAATATACCGGCCTTAACCTGACCGGGAATCTATATGAGATCGATGACTTTGGCCGGGGTACGCACCTTAGGCTGAAGAACCTGATCCTTCCGGCATTTACCCTGGGCATCCGGCCACTGGCCATTGTCATTCAGCTATCGAGAAATTCCATGCTGGACGTGCTGTCGCAGGATTATATCAGAACAGCCAGGGCCAAGGGGTTGAAATTTTCAAGGGTGCTGTTTAAGCATGCATTGAGAAACTCCCTTAACCCGGTAATAACAGCCGTATCCGGATGGTTCGCCAGTTTGATGGCAGGAATCGTTTTTGTGGAATATATCTTTGGATGGAAAGGCCTGGGTTATGTGATTGTTGACGCACTGAACAAATATGACCTGCCGGTGGTGATGGGATCGGTACTGACCATTTCAATCATTTTCATCACCATCAACGTTTTGGTTGACATCACATATACCATGCTTGATCCCAGGGTACGCTTGCAATAGAGACGATATTTCCCGGAGATTATATATTTTTAAATGCCCTCCTTGGGTATTTCTTTCCAATATTTCTTATTTTAGTGCTGTTTAACCATTCAAAAAATAACCTGATATGAGACAAAAAATAGTAGCTGGAAACTGGAAGATGAACAACGATCTGAATCAGGGCCTGGAGCTGGCCGAAGAAATTATGAAGCTGGAAAATGAAATCCCCTCGGATGTCAACGTTATTCTGGCACCCCCTTTCATTCATCTTGCTGACATCAACAGGAAGGTGCAGGATACCCGGTTAAAGGTATCTGCCCAGAATTGTGCAGATGAAGAAAAAGGAGCCTATACCGGCGAGGTATCTGCATCAATGGTACGCTCAACCGGGAGCGAATATGTGATCATCGGTCACTCCGAACGAAGGGCCTACTATCACGAAACCGATGATATTCTTCTGAAGAAACTCAACCTGGCTCTAAAGAACGACCTGTTTCCCATTTTCTGCTGCGGAGAACAGCTTGAACAGCGGGAAAACAACCAATATTTCAGTGTTGTACAGGAACAACTGGAGAATACCATCTTTAAACTCTCCTCTGAAGCCTTTAGCCGCGTGATTCTTGCCTATGAACCGGTTTGGGCAATTGGCACCGGCAAAACGGCAACACCGGAGGAAGGACAGGAAATGCACAATTTTATGCGAAAACTCATCAGTGAGAATTTCAGCGATGACGCTGCTAAAAATACTTCCATCCTTTACGGAGGAAGCTGCAAGCCGTCCAACTCCGCTGAGCTTTTCAAGCAGTCCGATATCGACGGCGGATTGATTGGCGGAGCATCCCTTAAATCAAAAGATTTTGTTGAATTAACGAAAACTTTCAGCTAATTGGCGGGATGAATACGGTTGAACTGCATTGCATCATCCATGCAGATAAATCCGAAAGACAAAATATCGCGGACATAATGTTAGCCCAGCTTTCAGAGCTGGGTTTTCATGGTTTTCAGGATACCCCTGAAGGACTCAAAGCTTACATACCTGAAGCGGACTTTAACTTTGAAGAAGTCCGCAATTTACCTATCTACCATATCTATCCAAATACCATTGAATTATACCACCAGGTCATTAAGGAGAAAAACTGGAACGAAGAATGGGAAAAAAGCTTCAAACCCGTTAAAATCGGCAATGAGATCCTGGTTAGAGCTCCCTTTCACAGCGAGGAAGAAGATATCAGGTATGAAATCATCATCGAGCCGAAAATGTCTTTTGGCACAGGGCATCACTCCACCACCTGGCTCATGTTAAAAACAATGCTTGAACTCAATTTTTCCGGTAAAAAAGTCCTTGATATTGGATGTGGAACCGGCATCCTGTCCGTTCTGGCATCTAAAATGGGCGCCAGTGATATATGGGCCGTGGACTTTAATGAATGGGCCTATCATAATACCCATGAAAATGCAAAAATAAACAATATCCATAACATACGGATCATCCAGGGATCAGCACAGGCCATTAAACCATACCGGTTTGATGTGATCCTGGCCAATATCAATCTGAATGTACTGCTGGCGGATCTGCCGGTTTACTCAAAATGTTTGACAGAAAACGGGGAACTGGTATTAAGCGGTATATATCAGGGTGATATGAAAAAGATTGAAGAAAACTCTAACAAATCGGGCCTATCTTACGTAAAGCATAAAGAAAAAAACCTGTGGGTGGCTATGAAGCTGAAACAGACCCTTTGAGTGAAAGAATAAACATAAACAGAGCCGGATTTGCCGTTTCGGCTTTTTCAAAGGAGATCAGCTTA
>CAYNPZ010000222.1:0-6370 GCA_964399175.1 uncultured Bacteroidales bacterium
CCGAAGCCTGGGATTTGAAATACAAGAACAACATGACCTGGAACCATGCCTGGGGCGCCTCACCGGCCTTTCACATCGCCCGGAATATTATGGGTGTCAAACCGCTGGATCCGACCTTCAAAAGGATACAGATCAAACCTCAACCCGGTGATCTTAAACATGCTTCCATCAAAACACCCACCATACGGGGAAGCGTAAAGGTAAGCTTCGAAAAATCGGAAGGCTCATTTGACATGGAATTTACCATACCTTCCAATACCACGGCACAGGTGGTTTTACCGGAACCCGACCGGGATACCTACAAGGTGATGCTGGATGACGAGGAAGTAAAAACCATAAGAAGAAATGGAGATTTGGTTATTGATGAAGTTCTCCCGGGAAAGCATAGTGTAAGTATTGATTGAACCTAATTTGGACAAGCCAAAACCAAACAGGATGCTTTCAAGGAATTTAATGTGTTTCCGTTTTGGCTTGTCCAAATTAAATATTATTGGCTCTTTCACTTTATGGACAGGAACTATTTTTAATATCTTTACGTTAAAAACTAAAATAGAATGATATGAAAGCATTACGACAAATACTAAAAGTCAAAAACCACTCGATAAATATTCATTTACCGGATGATTTCAATGCTGAAGAGGTAGAAGTTATCATATTGCCTTTGAAAGAGCAAAAGACAAAAAAGGGAACTGTGAGTAAACTTAGGGGAAGTTTAAATCTTACCGATCAACAATACAACGATTTTCAGGAGGATGTAAGAAAATCCCGTGAAGAATGGTAAATGGATATTTGCTAGATACCAATTCAGTTATCGATTACTTGGATAATAAATTACTTGTTAATGATTTAACCCTCATTACACGCAATGTGAAGGATTTTCAGATTATTGATGGATTGAAGCTTATTAATCCTTATTACCTTTAATTACCTGCCAAACCGGAATCCCGCCCTGCAGGATGGCAGTATGGTAGTAAATTTGTTTGACTAGGAGACCGGAGTTCCTTAGGAACGAAACATTTTTCATTTTGGAAGAAAAGAATGAAATGCTTACATTTATACCACAGAGAATTCAATCATCATTTAAAATTACACTCATTCCATGAAGAAAATATCCATACTGATCCTAATGGCTTGTCTCAGCATCTTCTCCTATTCACAAACCAGAAATTGGCAGGCCAAACGCATCACCGCTAACCAAAACCAGAACGAATCCAACAGCTGGTATAACTTCAGAAAGAATATAGAAATAGAATCGGTCCCGGGCAAAGCCATGGCCAGGATTGCCTGCGACTCCAAGTACTGGCTCTGGATCAACGGTGAGCTGGCCGTCTTTGAAGGCCAGCTGAAACGTGGCCCCACACCTGAGGACACCTATTACGATGAAATCAACATAGCCCCTTACCTTAAAAAGGGGAAGAATGCCATAGCCGTCCTGGTCTGGTATTTCGGCAAGGATAGTTTTTCCCACAACAGCAGCGGTCAGGCCGGAATGGTCTTTCAGTGCGATGCCATCGGCCTGGTCAGTGACGGAAGCTGGCGGGCCCGCCTGGACAAGGCATTCATCTCTACCGGACCGCCCAACCCCAACTACCGCCTGCCCGAATCCAACATCAAATTTGATGCCCGTTCCGGCGATTTTGACTGGACAAAGCCGGATGCAGAGACAGCAGGTTTTGGCAGTGCCAAAGTGGTTGGTGAAGCTGAATCTGCCCCGTGGAATGATCTGGTCAAAAGACCCATTCCCCAATGGAGGGATTACGGCATCCGCGAGTATGAGAACAGCAGTTCCATCCCTTCTGAAGGGAAAGGCGAATGGATCGAATGTAAACTTCCCTATAACTGCCATGTTACACCCATCCTGGATATTGAGGCCCCTGCCGGACTGACCATCAAGATGCAAACCGACAATTTTGACTATATGGGCCTGAATGTGGCATCGGTCAGGGCCGAATATGTTACTAAAGAAGGCGAACAACGATACGAATCTCCGGGCTGGATGAACGGTCACGTGGTAAAATATTTTATCCCGGAAGGAGTGAAGATCAATTCCTTAAAATACAGGGAAACGGGTTATGGCTGTGAATTTTCCGGTTTCTTTAATAGTAGCGATCCTTTTTATGACAAGCTCTGGCAGAAAGCAGTTCGCACCCTTTATGTTACCATGCGCGATACTTACATGGACTGCCCCGACAGGGAGCGGGCCCAGTGGTGGGGCGATGTGGTGAACGAAAGCGGTGAGGCTTTTTACGCGCTCAGCCCTTCATCCGCAGATCTGACCAAAAAAGGCATCCTGGAACTGATCAACTGGCAGCGGGAGGACAGCACCCTTTATTCCCCGATACCTGAAGGCAACTATAATAGAGAACTTCCGGGTCAGATGCTGGCAAGTGTCGGGTATTACGGTTTCTGGAATTACTACCTGAATACCGGCGACCGGAGAACCATGGCCAGGGTTTATGACGGGGTGAAGAGGTATCTGGATGTCTGGAAGCTAAAGTCCAACGGTACTTTGGTAGAACGTACTGGCGGCTGGTATTGGGGCGACTGGGGTGAGGAAGTCGATAAGCAGCTCCTGTATAACGCCTGGTATTACCTGGCCCTGAAAGGTTACAGGAACATGTCGGAACTGCTCAACAAAAAGGAAGAGGCACAACGTACACAAAAGGAGATGGATGCCTTAAAATCGGCTTTCAACTCGGTATTCTGGGATGGTAAGGGATACCGTACTGCTGAATATGAAGGCGAATACGACGACCGTGCCCAGGCGCTTGCCGTGGTTTCCGGTTTGGCTGATGAGGAAAAATACGATGAATTGCTGAACATATTCAAGAATTCTTATCTGGCCAGCCCCTACATGGAAAAATACGTACTGGAAGCCCTCTTTGTAATGGAAGAACCGGAATTTGGCCTGAAACGTATGAAGGATCGTTATTACGGCATGGTTGAATTATCACCCTATACAACTCTTTACGAGAACTTCGGTCCGCGTAATCTTAGCGATACCTCAAAATTTGTTGGTCACGGCACGAACAACCATGCCTGGAGCGGGGGCGGGCTGACCATCCTCTCGCAGTATGTATGCGGACTGGAACCCATCGAACCCGCCTGGAAAACCTTTAGGGTAAAACCTCAGTTGGGCACACTGGAACATGCCGAAACAGGAAATCAAACGGTTGCGGGTAAAGTATCCGTAAAGATTGAAAAGGAAGAATCAGGAATGAAGATGGAGCTGGCCGTTCCCGGCAAAAGTGAAGCTGTTGTGCATATTCCCGGTCGATACGGAAAGGTGAAGGTCAATAAAACTACTGTTTGGGATAACGGCTACGTGGATAATCCATTGGCTTCATATGACGGAAAAGAGGAAGGCTATAACCGTTTTAGATTGAATGGCGGAACGTATCAGATAACATCCAAATAAAACCGGTTAAATCATGTCAGGGAAACAAAAACAACCTTCAGACAGAGCAGAGAATTTGCACTTCTCACGTCGCCAGTTTATGCGCAACATGTTAGGTGCTGTGGGCTTTCTGGCTATGGGACCGAATGTTTTTGCCACTGCTCAGGATGCCGGAACCCCTACCCATGTTTTGTCTTCAAACAGAAGGGGAAAACAGAACGCGACCCCTCTAAACGAAGATGTGGCTTATGGCAAAACCACGCTTCCTCAGGGTATCCGCTCCCGTTTTCTGAGAAACATCAACGGCCTCAGAATGCATTTCCTGGAGGCCGGTTATCAGACCAGCGGCCGGCCCTGTATCTTACTTCTGCATGGATTTCCTGAACTGGCCTATAGCTGGAGAGATACCATGCTTCCCCTTGCACAAGCGGGTTATCACGTGGTAGCTCCCGACCAAAGGGGTTATGGACGCACCTCCGGCTGGGAAGATGATTACGATGCGGACCTGGCTCCCTACCGCTACCTGAACCTGGTCAGGGATTGTCTGGCGTTCGTGTTCGCCCTGGGATACCGCAAGGTCGAAAGTGTGATAGGCCATGATTTTGGTTCACCGGTGGCAGCCTGGTGTGCTCTGACACGTCCGGATGTCTTTTCCTCCGTCATATTGATGAGTGCTCCCTTTACAGGTCCGCCTTCTTTTCCTTTTGATGGGGCCGACAAGAAACCGCTAAATCAAAAGGAGGAAGAAAAGAGTATCCATGAAAGGCTGGCGGAACTGCCTCGCCCCCGCAAGCGATACAACAGGTATTACACCACCCGCCGGGCCAACAAGGACATGTTAAACTGCCCGCAGGGAGTCCATGACTTTCTCCGGGCGTATTTTCATATGAAAAGTGCAGACTGGGAACAGAACGATCCGTTTCCGCTGAAAACAAGAACCGCTGAAGAAATGGCCAAACTGCCTCCCTATTACACGATGGAACTTGACAAGACCATGCCGGAAACTGTGGCACCTCATATGCCTTCGGAAAAGGAGATAGCAAAATGTGAATGGCTGACCGAAGAAGAATTGCATGTGTACAGCAGTGAATTTGCCCGTAACGGCTTTCAGGGAGGCCTGAACTGGTACCGGGCTGCGGGTTATCGGCCCGATTTGTTGCTCTTCTCCGGCCGTACCATTGATGTACCTTTACTATTTATTGCAGGCAGCAGCGATTGGGGAGCCTACCAGAATCCCGGCGGTCTTGAAAAGATGAAAAATGAGGCAACCACCCGGTTTCAGGGCATCCATCTTGTAGATGGAGCCGGGCACTGGGTCCAGCAGGAACAGCCGGAAAAGACAAATCAATTGATCCTGGAATTTCTGCGGACCAAATGATTGACTATTCTAAGAAGGCGTTAAGCGGCTTTACTAGCTATAGATACAAAACATATATTATTGATAAATACAAAACCAAAACAGCCTCCTTGTACTTCAAATAATGGCTTTTTAAACAGACTCTTATATAAATATTATATATAATAACCAGAAAAATCAAATCAAATGGAACGACGTAATTTTTTAAGGATCCTCGGCACGGGTGGTTTATATATGGCCGGTGGAAGATTGATTAAGGCTTGTAGCAGTCCTTCCCAAAAAAGGCCCAACATCATTCTTTGTATGGCTGATGATCAGGGTTGGGGAGATATGGGTTATTATGGGCACCCTCATCTCAAGACTCCGAATTTTGATGCCATGGCAGCTTCAGCCCTTCGATTTGATCGTTTTTATGCTGCAGCTCCGGTGTGTACTCCTACACGGGGCAGTGTGCTCACAGGACGGCATCCCAACCGTTTTGGTGCTTTTAAATGGGGCCATACCCTGCGGCCCCAGGAAATTACTATTGCAGAAGCCCTTAAGACAGCAGGTTATGTTACAGGACATTTCGGGAAGTGGCATCTCGGTTCCGTACTTAAAGACAGTCCTGTTAACCCGGGTGCAAGCGGTTTCGATGAATGGCTGTCGGCTCCCAACTTCTTTGATAACAATCCCATTCTTAGTCGTGAAGGAAAGGCTGTTCAAAAACAGGGCGAAAGTTCTATGGTAACCGTTGATGCGGCCCTTGAATTTATCCGCAAATACGCTGAATCTTCCAGCCCTTTTATGGCTGTTGTATGGTTTGGTTCGCCACATTCGCCCCATAGAGCCACGGAGATAAACCGAAAACCCTACGCCAGCCTGAGTGAAGACAAACAAAACTTTTACGGAGAAATTACCGGAATGGACCGGGCTGTTGGCAAGCTGCGCAGAGAATTGCGCTCCCTCGGGATCGAGAAGAATACGGTTCTTTGGTATTGCAGTGATAATGGTGGGTTAGATCCGAATACCTCTGGCGGACGGGGAAAGAAAGGTCAGATTTATGAAGGGGGTCTCCGTGTCCCTGCAATTCTTGAATGGCCCGATCGTATACCCAAACCCCAGGTATCTGACATTCCATTTTCAACATCGGACATTTACCCCACCATTCTGGATCTTGTAGGTATCCGGATGCAGGATCAGCCTCCTTTGGATGGCATCAGCCTTATGCCACTGATTGAACAGAACATGAGTTCAAGACCTTCCCCGATTGGTTTCTGGGAACATCCCACCCGAGGAAGAGGCATACCAAGTGCAGAGTGGATGAGCCAGCTTCTTGATGCGCAAACAACCGGAAAGAAATTGCCCGATAAAGAATCGCGTCTGCGCCTTGATGCAGGCAAAATTGCCAGACAATATCCCCTGGATCATTTCCCCGGCCATGCTGCATGGCTCGATTGGCCATGGAAGCTTCACAGGATACAGAATGAACAAAACGGGCTTACTTTTGAATTATACAATCTCTCTGAAGATCCGGACGAGAAGCATAACATGGCAGACGACAATTCTGACCGGGTGAGCGCTATGAACAAACAACTGGAAAACTGGCTGAAATCTGTTGTAAGAAGTCTGAACGG
>CAYNPZ010000223.1:0-6342 GCA_964399175.1 uncultured Bacteroidales bacterium
AATCAAAGACTAAATTTTGATAACACTGTTAAGAGTTCCCATTTTATTCGGCACCCATTCCTCGCACTCCGGATCAATACTCCATTGTCCGTTGATTATGAATTTATATTCATAGGTTCCGGGAGGCAACAACATGGTGGTAGTAAAACGGCCATTGCCATCCTTATCGGACAACCTTCTTTTGTCAGGCTTCCAATCGTTAAAGTCTCCGGCAACATAAACTTCACTTCCGGGCTCTGCCTTGCAAATGAAGTTAACTCGTTTTTTCCCCTTGTTGGGATTTGTCTTTTTATTCGTGGTCACTGTTTTCATTTATTACTGTTTAATTGTTAACTGTATAAGAGAATTTTGAACTCATTAAAATTACACCATTCATTGAATAAAGTTCAATATATTTTACAAAAAATACATTTTACAACATCAATTATAAAAGTTTTCAAATCAAGCCCAATATACCGGCCACCCGGTAAAATTCAGTAATTCCCCAGGCTTGTGCATAACAACCCCTTTGATGATGGGGGAAGTCCCCATCAAGTATTTCAGGAAGCTGAGCAATACATCCACGGTTCATTTGTCTCATGGAAGTGGACAGAATATCTCTGGCAGCTTTTAATCCATATTCACCGTATGTTTTATACATAGCCTCACAATAAGAAGGGAAAGGCCATGTCCACGCAGTACCATTATGGTAAGCAGGTTTCCTGGAGTGATCCTCTTCCCCTAGGTACCTTCCTTTATAAGGATGAGAAGGATCATTCATTAATTGGCCATTATGATAAACGGGAAGTGGATATACCGTATCGCGGTCAGCCAATGTCCGAATGGCTCCGGGAACAATAAGCTCTTCACAGGAAACCAGGATTCCCTCACATATCTTTTTTTCTTCAACTGCGCCAAGGGTAACCGCCAAGAGTTGATTGGGCCGCAAATGATCATCACGAAAGGCCTGTGAAGCAGGCTCAAAATTATTGGTATGCAGACAATCAGACAGATAAATCTCTTTCTCAAAAACGGTGGAATGGTTTTGTTTCTCTATTAGAAAATAAGTTTTTATGGATTCTTTGATTTTTTCAGCCAGATCGGTCCATTTCCTTTCATCCGGCAATTCTGCGGACAGGAAGTTAACGGAATGATACCATAGTGCCTGAATTTCTATGGGATAACCTTCTCTGGGTGTTCCGGCCGGATAGTTGGTGTCCATCCAGGTATAATGGGTAGGGCTGTATATCAATCCACTTCCCGGATCCATTTTTATACCGTTGGGGGTGCCCTCCATATAACTTTCGGCGATGGATTTCAAGACATCAATTAACGAACGGCCGCCGCAAACTTCACTAAGCATTCGGGTATCCTCATGTTGAATAAGATCATCAACCGCAACAAATATCCACAAAGGGGCATCAGAGGTATCCCTGTTTGAAGTATCTTCTCCCCGGATCACGTTGGGTAATGTACCATCCTTTTCAAAAGAAGCAAATTCACGAATGATGCTTTTTGCCTCTTTCGTAGAGCCGGCACTGATGATTCCTCTCAGGCATATCAGTGTATCCCTCCCCCAGTCGAGGAACCACGGATAGCCGGCAATTACAGTTTTATTCTGATTGCGATTAACAATAAATTTTCTCATGGAATTTTTTAGTATCTCACCGGGGTCGAGATCATCCCGGCCGTGATTCATCCCTCCTCCGGATTCATCAGTCTTCTCAGTAACCCGATTTTCATTCCCACCGGCAGTTACCCGGGCAGTGAGATGAACAGAATCATTCTCTTTCAGATAAATCTTAAAATACCCGGGGCTAAAGAGATCACTTTCTGCGTCCATTCCCCGTTCCATTTCTACAGGGTGAGATATTTGATAATACCATTCATCCTCCCTGACGAACGTCCCTCTTTCACAGATAAACTTCAGTCTTTTATCTTCATCAGTAAACACGAAGCCTCTGTCCAGTTGCCGGATCCCGGATGGCCAATCATTTTCAGGCCCCCGGAAAGCTTTGGTTAGTTCATGATGGTTTCTGCTCTCAATATCCGGGCGAAGTATGATCTTAACGGCTTCTTTTGGCGGGGGATTCAAACCTTCTTCAACCTTGGTTCTTTTAAGCGTTATATGCAGTAAATTATCGGATTCATCTAATCGGTATGTCAGCTTTAAAGGAACGTGCATCCCTGCACTTGCCGGTATCTCAAAATGGTATTCTGCCAGGTTGGCTTTATGAAAGAACGATTTCTGGTATTCGGGAATAAAGGCTCTTGAAAAGCCTCTGTAGACAGACCAACCCCGGATCCTGGTAAGCATAATGTGCCGGTCATCAGGAACATTAGGATCAAGGTTTGCAGATATCAACGCATCGTATTTGCTTCTAAGCTCACCAAAAGCAGCCGCTGAAACTGAAATACCGGTTTTTCGATTCACAGAAAGAGCATTCATATTCGGATCATTGTGAATTTCTTCATGGTTATAATGTGTTTTTAGTAAGAACTGATCCTTTCGGGATGCAAGCAGAAAATGACCTGTTTTTTTGGTTACTTTTTCTCCATCGTATAATTCAATAGCCAGTTGATATCTTGATTTCTTCCCGGAGAATTTGTCGGGAGCAATGATGGCCACATATTTTTCCTCTTTCAGGTAAAAACCTTCACCATGACCCATTATGGTCTTATCCTGTAAAATACTATATCTAAAAAAACGCGGGGCAAAGATCAGAACAGGTCTATTTTCGGGGACAATCACTTCTCTGTTCACATCCCTTGGATAAACCCACCGAATGACAGGAGGTCTGCCCTTAAAATGGTTAAAAAAGAATCCATACGGGGCGGCTTCGAATTCAGAAGTTTTCTCTCTGATAAATGTTTCGGTAATATTTGAACCAAAATACTGAAACAACTGCATGATCTGAATTCTCAATAATCGTTCAGCTTTGGTTTCAGTAACAATCCGGTTGATCCGTGCATCTGTCATCCGATGGAAATACCGTGCATTATCAGAAAGCGCCAGGATCTGATAAGGTTTCAGAGCAATACGGTATTCTTCAGGTTTTTCTTCTGGAACGACATCTTCTCCTGAAAGCAAGTCCTGATTATTGGAAAGAAATGTATCAAAATATTCCTTTTTGATGTACACCTCATTATCTTCTGAAGAAAGATTGGCAATGACTGCAAGTTTTTCCTCAGTATATTCCGAATGTCTCAAATAGGCAATGCTGTTGCATCGGCTTGTATGCATGGGGGTGAGATTGAATGGGTATTGGTAAGTAGGATGGGATTTTAAAATGTTGTTCAATCGTTTGATGAATCCAATCTGGTTTTCTTTGTTTCCCCAATTCAATGAAGTAAGCCGATGAACATCAATTTTTTCATCCGCATACCATTCCACACCGCAAGTAGTGGCAAATGTTCCGGTATCCGAGAAAAGCGCTGTAAGTCCGTTTCTGAGTCTTGAGAAAGCTTTAGATACAGAAGCCAGGCGATTGTTATCGTGTGTTTCCGAAAAATTCACCAACGGACCTTTGCGTGGAGAAATTCGCATGTATTCCTCAATATACCACTCCATCTGTTCCTGATTATAATTCTGAAACATCTCGGAATAGGCCCAATTCAGATTGCAATGGGTAAGCAGCTTTTCTGTGGTGGAAACTTTACCTCCAAGACCTTCCAGCAGGAAAATGGTCGAAGGGAATTCTCTGCGAACCCTTGACGTGATATACTCCCATGCCTCTCCGGGTATCATATAGCCGGCATCGCAACGGAAACCATCCATCCCCCTCCGACACCAGAATAAGAAAACACCTGCCATATATTCCCACAAATCTTTATTGGAATAATCCAGCTCGGAGAGATCGCTCCATGTAACACCCCAGGCGCCGGGAGAAACGAACTTTCCTTCCTCATTTTTTACGAAAAACCCGGGATGATGAACCTGAAGCTGGGAGGCCCAGCCGGTATGATTAAGGGGAATATCCATAAGAACCCGGGCATGTTTGGCATGAACCTTATCCACAAGTTCAGCAAATTGCTCCAGTGGAGTGGTTTCCTTGTCGAATTCAGCCAATGCGGGATCCACATTCATAAAATCCAGAGCAGCGTAAGGACTTCCAAACAGACCCATACGTGCATAAGTAGTGGGAACAGGGTGAACCGGCAACAACATAAGGATATCAAATCCCAGCTCATCTACTATAAAATCCACTTCTTTTGCCAGATCCCTGAATTTTCCAGATTCAGGAATAATTGAAATATTTTTCTCTTCAATACCTTCAGTCTTTTTTAAATTTTCATTGATGGCAGAGATGGCTTCTTCCCCCACGAACAAGCGTACAAAGGCACAATAAATTGAATTGCTGATCACCGAATCAGCAGGTTCTACCTTGATATATAAGTTATCCCCCTTCGGCCATATGGGTTCAGTCGATCCTTCAGGCATGAAAAAAGCTTTGGCTTCAAAAAAACCAATGGTGACAAGCGGTAATTCAATATGAAAGTTACCTGTCCCATCGTGGGTCATTGGGAAATCGCCCCATTCCTGGAAGCGCCGTGGAATATTCTGTTCTGCCTTGCTGATCAGTTCCTCCCGCTTAACCTGAGGATTATATAAATTGGTCCTCAGATAAGCCTTACCAATATAATCTTCCGGAACTGAATATCTAATGTTGAGGAAATCTCCTTCCCGGAAAATCAAATTCATTCCAGGTAAAGGCCTCTGATGTATATGTTCACCCATAAGTTCCTTTTCACAATCTTTTTGTACTAAATCCAAAGAATAAGAATTCAACAGGATTGAAGGCTGAAATTTATAACGAAAATGAATCCCCTTATTATAAATCCTGAAAAAAAATATTGATTAGCTGAAAACCCATTGAAATCGCTAATACAAGATATTTTTTACTGGCAGTCAATTTTATTTTTGATATTTTAAAATATTTTTAATAACTTGTAAAGGCATAAAATGGCTCTCTTGTTTGAGGGCTTCTTATAGATTCCCGTGCCTGGTCAGGCATGGGAATCTTCTATACTGCGAAATGCCAAAGAAATGGATTATGGCAGATTTTATCGTTAAGTCGAAAAAAATGAGCCCTCATGTCTCTAAAAACATAAGGGCTCATTTAATCCATCTATCAAATGCCTATCTTACCTTCAATAAAAAGATCATTCAAGCTGATCTCTAAGCATGGTAAGATATTGTTCTTTTGTATCCTTATCATCGGTCCCCATTACCCCACAAATATACTTACCGCTACGGTAAAGCAGAATGGAACCATTATAGGGATCCTCGATGTTGAATCTATTTTTATCTCGCTCTCCTTGGGGATATTCAACGAAATCGAGATACTCTGTGAGTATTTGATCAGTTTCCTGTTTATCTTCAGGACTTATAAGAAACACCTGAAAAGATTCTCCATTTATTTTGTAATCAGCAATAAAAGCAGAATGCAGATAACTGTATCCCAGAAAATTACCAGCTATATACTTTTCAGAATAGGGCAACTTACCTTTCCCAGGGAAGAAATCCAGCTCCTCAGGCAACCGGTCCAGTTCGCCCAGCTTCTTATCCAACTGTTCAGCAAGCTTCTGCATAGAATCCTGCAGCCCCTTATCATTGCTTGATATTTGGATATAGTAGGGGCCGGTTATGAAATAATAAGCATCACCGCTTTTAAAGCCCTGGGCACCGGTTTCCACAATTTCATAATCCCTGCTTCTTTCCTGGGAATAAATCCCAAATGCATTGGTTGGAGTGCTGTGCTCAAAAATGTAAACCTTGAGCCGTTTATCCTGATCATTGACATATTCGGCTGTATAAAGCCTTTGAAAATCGTAGCTGAGATAAGCATCCGCAGCCCCGTTGATAATATCCCAAAGATTATCCGGAGTATAAACCTTATCTCCCACTTCGACATCCCAACCACTGAACTTCGGAAACAAATCATCAGCCTGGTTTGAAAAACAAACCATGGGTAACAGGAATACAATCATTCCAGTAAAAACCAATCTTTTGAATAGGGTTGTTCCGTTCATATTGCCATTCATTAATTTTAAAAATTAGACAAGGAAATCATCAGGTACCTTGTTCAATCTGGTAATATCTGCCAGTTTGCGGGGTACATCGAATCCTTTTTTACATTTTACGGTACAGGAAGTACAATCCTTGCAGGGATTATTCTCAATGCCGGTGGAAACAAGCTGATCCTTGGCTTTCTTCATCTCACCATAACCGTGAGCATACATATAAGCCCTCATCATATCGGGGATGGGAATATCTTTACGGCATGTATCCGTGCATTCCCCGCATCCGTTACAATAGAGACCCTGTTCAAATGAAGCGGCATAAAGGAAATCATGCTCTTC
>CAYNPZ010000224.1:0-6229 GCA_964399175.1 uncultured Bacteroidales bacterium
TGCGAACACGAAACCATAACAAAAAAAGAGACCGCTGCTATTGCTGTTATCCTGAAAATGTTTTTCATGATTAATTGGTTTTTTGTTTTTATGCTATACACTTCCTTTAACATAGAGAACTAAATATCTATATTTATATTAGGTGTTTATATTATTTTTGATAATAATTTTATTCAACAAATGCTTTTACAATAAGACTTTTTGTTTTCCTCTTTGCATTTGATCTTATCAATATGGATTTCGCCTGATAACCAAAAAGACCTGCAGTTTCCAGTTTAATATTTATGCTTCCTGTGTCTCCAGGTGGAACCACTTCAGAAGTATAATAAGGAACTGAGGTGCACACACACCCTGCTTTTACTTCATTTATAATAAGATTCTCATTTCCTTTATTTGTAAATAAAAAATCATGAGTAACTTTCTGGCCTCTATCAACCGATCCGAAATTGTAAACACTATCTTTAAAAGTAATGAGTGGGGCATCAATTCTTTCATTATTCTTATTTCCTGTTCCCCCAACACAAGATACAATGAACACAAAAATGAATATTACAATTTCCTTCAAATTCATAGGTAAGATCATTCAAAAAATGAAAAAAAACACATTATATTTAAGTAAATTTAATATTCTCCCATGCTATTTGATTATCTAAAATCTTCCACATATTTCAAAAACTTCTTTGCTGTTTTATCAAGATTCTCAATAGAACCTCCGCCTTTTAATACCTCACACATCTCGTAAACCAGATAGCCCTGGTAACCAATTTCTTTTAAAGTATTGAAGAAAGTTTCATAATCAATAATCCCTTCTCCCATAGGTACAGCACGATACACATCTTCCTGTGCGATATAATTGGTTAATTCTCCTTTATATTCAAAACGTGGCATGCGTACATAATCCGCCGCAATGGTATTGATAATAAAAGGTTTCATTTTCAAAATGGACTGACGGATTTCTTCAGAGCTTAATCCTTCAAGAGTAGGCGACCAGGCATCCCAGCCTGCCTTGACATTGGGATGATCTACTTCATTGAGCAGCCAATGCATGGCATCATGGTGCAGGGCAATATCGTGGTGGTTTTGAACGGCCAGGGTGACATCATATTGGGCCGCCTTTTCTCCGGCCAGTTTCAGTCCTTCCACCACCTTTCCGTATTGCTCATCATAGGATACACCTTCCCGCTCATATCCTGTAAATATACGAACCATATCGGTTCCCAGATCACGGGCCAGTTTGGCAATTTCTCCCACATAACTGGCCTGTATCTCCACGTTGGGTATCCCCGGTTTATCCACACCAGCTGTAAAATCAGTATAGCCGGCTAAACCTACAAGTTCCAGGCCCAACTCATCTATTCTTTCCCTAAGCTCTCGCCGTTCTTCCTGATTATAGTCAAAGGGAGACACATGGGGCCTTTTGGCTACCAGCATTACCCCGTCAAAACCCAATTCTTTGGCTTTAACCAGGAATTCATCTACGGAGAGTTGTGCCTGACCTCGCCATACTCCGGCATAGCTGACGGAATGCAGGCAGGTTTTGACCTCAAAATCCTCTGGATTACCGGTAGGGGTTTCCTGGGCACTTATTACTGGAATAACTGCTAGATGAAAGATGACAATTATAAATATAGAAGTAAATTCCTTTTTGAGAGGTTGGAATAAATTCATAAAATCAATTTTTAAATTTTAAATATAAAAAAAATAACCATAGACCAATAATATTATAAAATAATATCTGGTCTATGGTCATTTTCAACCTTTTAAATTATTTATAAGCGGGGTTTTGCTTTATAACGCCAGGTTGATTTTCAATTGCTGATAAAGGAATGGAAAAATACTTATCTTCTTCCCCAAAATTCGATCCCTTTAAAAGCGGTCTATACTGAGAATCATTTTCAATATAATCATTCAATACCTTTGACATATCCAGTACACCTGCTTTCTCCCATCGTCGAAGATCAAAGAAACGAAGGCCAAAACCTGCGGTTTCTAGCAAGGTTTCTGTACGGATGGCTCTCCAGGCTTCTTCTTTACTGTCAAAATCTTCTGGATCATAAGTATTGATCTGATAATTGGCGGCGGGTTCATTCTTATTAACGTCGGGTTCTCCTCCGGTAAATTTATAAGTATTACATTTGCCCATTACCACGTGATTATCAGCACGTCTACGAAGTTCATTCACATAAAATCTGGCATCCTCAAAATTGCCTTTCCTTGTTTCAATTTCCGCTTTCCACAGATATACATGACCAAGTCGATATTTTCTGTAATTCTGAGTGCTTAAGCCACCCCACATAGCAGATGGCCTGCCTTTACCTGTCTGACTCTGATAGTACATGTGTTTCTTGGAGTTAAATACACCACCAAAATCAGGTGAACGCAGCCATGAATATCCTTCGTGAATTCCCCAATCTAAGAAAGGTATTCCGCGTCTTCCTACAGTCCAGTCCAAACGTGGATCCACGGGATGATCCGATGGAATGAACTCTTCACCAGAAGGTATGCCGTAGGAATTTTTAAAAAAGTTCTCATCCCAGTTTTCTTCAGGTAAGCCTTCGCTATTCGTTTTAAAGGCATTGACCGCCTGCAGGGATATCCGATAGTGGCCCCAACCACCTAAATGCTGTGGAAGAAGACCCATAGCAGTACAGAAAGAGTTGGTGTTGGTTCCGCCTGTTGGGCTGGCAGCAGATTGAATTTCAAAAAGAGATTCCTTATTGTTATTATGGGCTATATCATAATTCCAGTAAAAGTGCTCTACCAATTGCGCTCCACTATTGTTTATAATATCGTTTACAAGTGTTTCAGCTGCGGCATAATCTGCTTGCATCAGATGAACACGGGCAAGAACCGCCTCTGCGGCATACTTATCAATCTCACCCACATTCTCCTGCTGTTCCGGTAGATTATTCACTGCATAGCTAAGATCGCCTTCAATCAATCGCCAGGTATCTATTTCGCTACCATCAGAAGTCATATTGGGTACCTTTTCAGGCTTCTCCATCTGCTCTTCTGTATAAGGCATGTCATCAACCGGATTTTCTACGTTTTTTGTGATATAAGGGATGTGTTTGAAAACGATTTTCAGACTATAATGTAAGAATCCACGTATAAAACGAGCTTCAGCTTTCATTTCTGTTTCTCTGGCATCTGGTATATTATCCGAGGCTTTATTAATTATTTCTAATGCTTTATTTGCCCTGGAAATACCGTCATAATTCATATTCCACTTTGATTCAAGAGAAGGATTGGAAGGCAATGCAGTATATTGCTCAAAAATCCACATCTCCGGATGATCGCCCTTGGCAGAGCCGGTATTGGCATCATCAGCGGCAACAGAGCCCCATAGTCTTGTATCAGTTCCAGCATACATAGCTCCGTAACAACTGTTTTGGGCTCCGCTGAGTGCTGCATAAGCACCAGTTAAAAGAGTTTCCGCACCTTTTTCATTCGCGATAACATCTTCTGTAACCTCTCCGGCAGGCTGTTTTTCAAAAAACTCATCTTTGCATGATGTTACAGACAACATCAATATGGCTATAAACAAAGTTGCAAATAACCAAATCTTCTTTTTTAATATATTGATCTTAATATTTTGCATAATTCGCAAGATTTTTGTTATAAATAAATTACATATTCACATTGATACCAAACATGATTTGTTGAGGAGTAGGCCATTGACCACGATCCTGGCCCAAGTTAATGCCCTGGGTGTATATTTCAGGATCCAAACCGGAATACCCTGTGATGGTAAACAGGTTGGTTGCGCGTGCATAGATTCTTACTCTGTTCATATCCAATCTATTAGTAAGATTATCTGGCAATGTATACCCGAGTTCCAGATTATTCATGCGCAGATAGGATCCGTTCTCAACAAAATAAGTGGAAGGTCTCTGGCTCTTTGAATCTTCCGGTTCATATTTGGGCATTTTTGCATTGGAATTATCGTCCAAATAAGGACTCCCATATGATTCATAAAGTGTTCGCTCGGAACGACCACCATTGAACATATGGAAATCGAGAAATCTTCTGGCATAGTTTACAATATCATTTCCATAGCTGGAATATAACAGGCTGGTGAGATCAAAGTTTCCATATCTCAATCTAATGTTCAAACCAGCGGTAAAATCAGGGTGAGGACTACCTATATAAGTCCTGTCTTCATCGTCTATCACGCCATCTCCATTCACATCCTTAAATTTGAAGCGACCCTCCTCGTTATAGGTGCCGGTTTCTCCAAATGCCGTTGGATGATTTGCGGCCTCCTCTTCAGACTGGAAAATTCCTTCTACAACATATCCATAGAATTCAGGGTATTCAGTACCAGCTTCTGCTCTTGCGTACCTCATATGACGAAGCCCACTGGACCATATCTTTTCTCCGGCAGCACCTGTCAGCTTCTCAACTTTATTTTTATAATGGGAAACATTCAGTGAAATATCATAGCTGAAATTGCCCTGATTGTCATCGGGAGTAGTAATTCCCACTTCAACATCAATACCTCTGTTCTGCATTTCGGCTATGTTTACCGAAGGAATATCTGCATCTCCAACCACCGCAGGTATGGTAGCAGGATATAACATATCAGAAGTATTCTTTTCCCAAACATCAATATTTACATCAAGCACATCAATAATTGTGGATTGTAAACCTACGTTTATGGTTTCGGTACTTTCCCATCTGGCTTCCGGATTACCAAATGCTGCAGACTGAATACCTGCTACACCGCCTACATTGCCTCCTGCAAGCGGATAAATTGCATTATAGGAGCTCATGTTAAAAGTGGTATATCCATTGTAATTACCGATTCGGTCATTGCCGACCAAACCCCAGCCTCCGCGGATCTTTAAATAATTCAGCCAGGAGGCGGTTCCTTCCATAAATGACTCCTCAGTTACACGCCATCCTAAGGAGATTGCGGGGAAATTACCGTAGCGGTTCTCGCTGCCAAATCGGGATGAGCCATCGCGACGAAATGTAGCATTCAATATATACCGGTCTGCATATGTATAATTCAAACGTCCAAACATTGAGAATGTAGACCAGGATGAATAATCGCCGCTGTTAGATTGAGCCTCGGTTCCTGCATCAAGTACCATATAAGGGGTGGATGGCATATAATCCGGTGAAAAATAAGCCTGGCGGTTGCCACTAAGATCATAATATGTATTTTCTACAGCTTCCGTTCCTGCCATAATATTAATATTATGGGATCCAAAACTTTTTGCATAAGTTAGAGTATTGGACCAATTCCAGTTACGGCTTTCACCGGAATACCGCCCCACACTTTCATTCTTTGAAGCTTCAGTGTTCTCTCTGTCTCTGTAACCGTACCATTTTGAATTGGACATGCCAAAATCAAAACCTAATAGGGACTTGAAAGACAATCCTTCAATAATATCGGCTTGAACATTAAAATTGCCACTGGCACTTAAATCGCGATCAAAATTATTGCGGGCCCGGTAAAGGTTGGCCAGAGGATTCTCTGCATTGCCAGTTTCCGGTACCTTGCTGCCCATAAAATTGCCTTTGACATCATATACCGGAATAATGGGCTGTGCACGATAGGACCAGGCAATTATTGAGCCTTCGTTACCACGGGCATCTTTCATTCCCTGATCTTCAGTGTGAGTTACCTTTAAGCGCTCTCCGATTGTTAACCAATCTGTTAATTCATGGTCGGCGTTAAGGCGCAAATTAAATCGCTCAAAATCTGAATATTTTACATAAGCTTCTTCGTTCAGATAGCCTGCCATGACACCAAAATTGGTACTTTCGGAGCCACCCGAAACACTCAGGTTATATTTTTGGTACCAACCATTTTGAGTAACCACATCAAACCAATCGGTTCCCGGAACACTTGCTTTTGAAATGAGGTGTGTTCCATCACCATCTTCGTCGGACTGACGACGATCATAATTGTTTTCGATATAATCATCGGTGATTGTGGAAGGATCAGCACGGGCAGGAACCACATACTCCGGAATATCAGGCTCGGTTCCCGAACCATAAAGGGGATGTGATATATTTTCAGGATCAACACCTGCATTTTTCTGCTCCAACCAATACACTTCCGCCATTTCCCGGGTATTAAGCATATTGTAGAAATCTTTTGCCCGGTTCGTACCTTGAGTTATATTGAAATTAATTTCAGTTTTCTGACCCTTCTCACCGGATTTGGTAGTGGCAAGGATAACACCACCAGCACCTCTTGCACCATAAATGGCAG
>CAYNPZ010000225.1:0-6220 GCA_964399175.1 uncultured Bacteroidales bacterium
CAAAATTAGTGATAATTGGGCCCTTCTTAATACTGGTGCAAACATACGAGCGCCTAAATCAAAGCTTAGTTATAAACCCTAAACCTATTTGCCTATGAAACAAAAAATCAGGAAAGTGCGGCCACACTTTCCTGAAATGTTCAACATCAAACTTTTACCCTGACAATTTGAGCCACAGGGACTTTGTTTAACGCTAAACTTTACAAAATTATGAAAAAACATTGTGATTTACAAGGAGCAATACCCAAATTGTATTGCTTTCAAAAAACTATCCGAATCATGAAACTAACTGTTTTTTTGCTTTTGATTTCTGTCTTCCAGGTTTTCGCAACTGAAAACTATGCGCAGAACACAAAGCTGAATATGAATTTGGGTGAAACTACGGTTGCTCAGGTTCTAGATGAAATTGAGCAACAGAGCGAATTTTACTTTCTGTTCAATCAAAAGCTGGTGGATGTGGACAGGAAGGTCAACCTAAATGTAAAAGAAAAGAAGATCAATGACATACTGGCCCAGGTATTTAATGGAACCGGGACAGAATATGTGGTGATCGACCGGCAGATTGTTTTATCACCCGGTGAGTACCTGGCTGGTATTAAAGCCCAGCAACCCATCGAGGTCAGCGGTACGGTCACCGATGCCCAGAGCGGAGAACCTCTTCCTGGGGTAAACATCGTGGTTGAAGGGACCACAACAGGAACCACCACCAACATGGACGGTGAGTATTCCATTGAAGCACCGGCCGATGCCACGCTGGTATTTTCTTTTGTGGGGTATCAGGAGCAAACGATAGAAATTAATGGACGGGAGGAAATTAATGTAACCATGCAACAAGCAGTTACTGAGTTGGAGAGAGTGGTGAAAATAGGATACGGTACCCAACAAGCTGCAGATGTCACTGGATCTATAGCAAGCAAAGATATCGAAGAAGTAGAAACATCTGATGTTTCAATATCCCAGAGCTTGCACGGTGCTGTTTCTGGTCTAAATGTCGGCCAGGTGGATGAAGCCGGTGAGGATCCCGATCTTTCAATTCGGGGAACAATTTCTCTTTCGGGAGAACAAGATCCGCTTATTGTTGTGGACGATGTCATTTACCGGGGAAATTTAATTGATCTTAATCCCAGTGATATAGAATCGGTGGATATTCTCAAGGATGCCAGTGCTACAGCCGTTTATGGCTCACAAGCCTCAAATGGAGTGGTATTAATCACTACAACAAAACAAGGCAGTACAGAAGAGGCAGGGCCCCAGATTAATTTTTCCAGTTCCTATGCTTTCCAGGAACCCTGGCGTGAGTTGAGAGCACAGGGACCGGAAGAATTTATGCAGAAAATTATACATTCTGATCTTGAACAGGCCAGAACAGAAGAATCCGGTTATATGGAGCGAAACCCTGATTGGCCGGAGACACGAAATTCGGGCTTTTGAGGCTGGCAAATCTTTTGATTGGCATGATTACGTAACAGCAGATAATCCTTATACCTCGAAACATAACTTATCCATAGCCAATCAATCAGAAACCAATAGTTATTATACATCTGTGGGGTATACTGATCAGCAGGGTTATATGAAGGACGAAGGCTTCAACAGAGTTAATGCCCGAATTAACCTTTCCAGCAGCGTAACCGACTGGATGAATGTTGATGTTCAGAGTTTTATGACCGTTAGTTCTTATGATAAACAGATGTTATCTCCGTTTGACAGATATATTGAGCCATATGCACATCCTTATAAAATTAGTGAAAATGGAGAAGTAACTGATGAGTTGGTATTTCGTCCGTTTGGAAATCCCGTAAATCCCCTTATTGAGGAAAAGGCAGATGTTGATGACAAGAGAACAAATCTTTTTGGAAATATTACTTTTACTATTGATCTGCCTCTGGATGGATTATCTTATAAAGGAAACATGGCAAACAACTATAGGAGCAACCATGAATATTATTTCGGAGAGCATGAATCGGATGGTCAAGGTGGAGGACATAAGAATCATGATAAATCGTATAATCTGACTTCCGATCACATTTTGTCCTATGAAAGAACCTTTAATGATATACATGATGTAGATTTGACGCTGCTTTATGGAGTGGAACAAAGAAATTACGAATATACAATGGCTGAAGCTTATAATTTTGATAAAACCATACTGGGTTATAACAGGCTTCAGGCAGGAGTAGCTAATCGGCATTCAGTAGCGTCAGGAGGGTGGAAAGAGACAAGTCTATATAATATGGGAAGGATTAATTATGGATTTAAAAATAAATATTTGCTGACAGCTACGCTCCGGAGGGATGGATTTTCCGGTTTTAGTGAAGAATTTAAATTTGGCTATTTCCCGTCTTTGTCATTGGGATGGGTTATCACAGAGGAACCGTTTTTTAATAGCCCTGATTGGTTAAACAGATTGAAACTAAGAGGCTCTTATGGAACCACTGGTAACCGGACAATTGACCGATATCAAACACTTGCACAAATTTCATCAGGCAAAGGTTATGTAAATGACTACGGTGGGGCTTCAATGCTGATACAAAATATTAGTTCTTTGCCAAGTCCGAACCTCAAGTGGGAAAAGACCACAGGAATAAATATAGGTGTTGATTTTAGATTGCTGGAAGGACGGATTAGTGGTGCAATAGATTATTATGATAAGAATACCACCGATCTGCTTTACAATGTAGATATACCAGGAATGTCCGGTTATGAAACAGTTCCCGATAATCTTGGAAAAATACACAACAATGGATTAAATATAGAATTGTCAACAGTAAATATTCAAATGGAAGATTTTCAATGGAGAACAGAGTTTTCTTATTCGAGAAACAGAAATGAAATTAAAACACTTCTTGGTTTCGATATGGATGGAGATGGAGAGGAAGATGATCTGGTTTCGGAAGGTCTCTTTATTGGAGAATCTCTGGGTGTAATTTATGATTACAAAATTGATGGTCTGTGGCAGATGGAAGATGATATTCCCCCTGGATATGAATTTGGTTCTTATAAAGTTGTAGATCTCAACGGTGATGGCCAAATTAGTGCTGCGGATGACAGAACCATAGTTGGTAACGAACGTCCTGCTTATCGTTTTGGCATCAATAATGTGCTGACTTATAAAAATTGGACGTTGAGGTTTTTCATTCATTCAATTCAGGGAGGCGGTGATCGTTATCAGGGAGAAGATACCATGTATGGATTGGGCATGTTTAATACGGAAACCCATTTTAACCGGGCTTTTCCCGAAGATTTGGATTATTGGACTCCACGAAATAAGGATGCTAGATATCAGAGACCAGGAATAGCTGGTTCAGAAGGTGTTAATGGAACCAGATATGCCTCAAGAAGTTTTGTCCGGCTTCAGAATGTCAAGTTGTCTTATAATCTTGCGGGATTGGAAAGACTTGGAATTCAAAACCTTAATTTGTTTGTAAGCAGTAAAAATCTTGCAACATGGACGGACTGGAATGGTTGGGATCCTGAAACAGGTGCTCCGATCGATAACGATAGTCGACCTGTAATGAGAAGTTATACCTTTGGGATAGATATTACCCTTTAAATAAAAAAATTAATACATTATGAAATACACTAAAATTATGAAAATAAATTGGAAGTTCCTTTGGACCATAGGAAGCTTATTTATCATTACAATCATGCTATTTTCATGTAATGAAGAAGAATTTTTGGAAACCGAACCCGTTGATTTTTATTCTCCCTCGAATTCTTATGTTACTTCAGCAGATTATAAGGCTGCCGTTATGCAATTGTACCACGATGAAAGAAATAATTTTCATAGTAGTGCGGGGAACGATGATTTTCCAAGTTTAGGATATAATGCAACAGACATGTATTATAATCATAAAAATTTTGGGCAATTTAAATCCTTATCTGAAATTTTAATTCCTGAGAATGCGGATGTAGTTTATGAGTCAATGTGGGAGCCTGCATATAGAAGCATTTACAATGCCAATGCCATTATTAACCGGGCTCCTTCTGATGATAATGAGTTGAGCGATCAGGAAAAAACAAAATTCATGGCAGAAGCCAAGTTTTTCAGGGGCCTTATGTATAAAAAGCTGGCACATATTTATGGAGGAGTACCCATAATTTTGAAAGAGACAGATGAACCTAAGCGTGATTTTGAGCGTGCCAGCAGGACAGCAACCTATGAACAGGCTGCTTCTGATTTAGAATTTGCTGCTGAAAATCTGGGAGCGATTGATGAAACACCTGATGCAAGGATCAATGATCTTGCTGCCTATCATGAGCTTTCTGAAGTATATATTTCTTTGGAGAGATGGCAGGATGCCATTGATGCGGCTTCTACTGTTATAGATCATCCCAGTACAGCTTTAATGACCGAGAGATTTGGCAGCCTTAAAGGAGCGACTGCTTTGATTCCAGAATACGAAACCAATGTGTATTGGGATTTATTCAGGCAGGGAAATCAAAACCGTTCAAATGGAAATACAGAAGCCATATGGGTTTTACAGTATGCGTTTGAAACTCCTGGCGGTAATGGGGGAGGTCCCCTGCTTGAACGTCTTTTTTCACCCCGATCCTGGCAAGCTAAGGTCGAAAATGAGGATGGATCCACCAGTCCCTTGGTCCCTGCACCAAATGCTTATACGGCCGGGCGAAGTTCGGGTTTCATAATGCCCAATTATTGGTTCAGGCAAACCTTATGGAAAAATAGTGGTAACTGGGATGGAGGCCAATGGTCTGAGCGAAGCGATATGAGAAATGCCATGTGTAACATTGTCCGCGATTTTATGGTAAGAAATCCTGGATCCGATCATGATGGTCAATTTCTATATAAAGATTTGGGCGGTGCAGACGGGCCTCTAAGAATGGCAAGCTTGAATGACACTTCAAGAAATTTATTCCCCAGCGTATATTGGGTGATGAAGGCGTCGACTCCAGGTCAACAGCCCTCAGTATGTTTTCTTGACAATCCAACAGTAGAAGGTGGGCTTGATTTTAGCCATCGTGCCTATAGAAATGTTTATGCTATTAGATTGGCTGAGACCTATCTTTTGAGGGCTGAGGCACACCTGGGAAATGGAAGCCCTGAGGATGCAGCTACCGACATCAATAAGGTCAGAAGTCGGGCAGAAGCACCCTCTGTTGATGCCGGGGACGTTGATTTAGATTATATACTTGATGAGCGAGCCAGAGAATTGCATATGGAAGAAAACAGATTGTTAACTCTTACCAGGACAGGCAAATACGTGGAAAGAGTTAGAGAACATAATCCACCGATAGGTAAAAACGTCCAAGATCACCATGATCTATGGCCTATCCCTTATACTGAAATAGAAAAAAACCTGGGGGCGGAACTGGAACAAAATCCAGGATACTAAAATTGATAACAATTATCCCATCATCTTCCTGCAAATTAAAAGAGGAGATGATGGGATAATATTATAAAATACGGAATTTAACGTTACATCAAACTAAAAAATCCCTTTATTGGAGCATTACTATGAATTTTCTGATCAAACCGAACATTCAAACCATTGGAATGGGGATAGGGCTTCTGTCCCTGTCCGCTGTTACTTCTTCCTGTGCAGACGGAGAAGAGGAAAAGCAAAAAGCCCCAAAGCGTCCGAACGTGCTTTTAATCCTGGCAGATGATATGGGCTTTTCTGATCTGGGCTCATACGGTAGCGAGATAGAAACGCCCCATCTGGACAGCCTGGCAGAGAATGGCCTGCGCTTTACCCAGTTTTACAACACCTCAAAAAGCTTTCCGTCCCGAGCATGTTTGCTTACTGGATTGTATGCTCAGCAGGCTGGTATGTTAAATACCCATGGCCATTTCTCAAGTAATAGTGTAACCCTTGCTGAAGTATTAAAAGATGCCGGATACCGTACATTAATGACAGGTAAACATCATGGAGATGGTAATCCGGTAGATTTCGGATTTGACCGGTATTACGGTTTGCGGGACGGTTGCTGCAATTATTTCAATCCCGGTGTCCAACGGGAAGGAGAGGGCCCTCCTGCTTATAAAGGAGATTCTTCAGACCGAATCTGGTGTATTGATGATTCGGTTATTTCACCTTATACTCCGGAAGAAAAAGATTTTTACACAACCGATTATTTCACCAAATATGCCCTGCAATATCTGGATCAGTATGAAGACGAGGAGCAGCCCTTTTTCCTTTATCTGTCCTACACGGCTCCCCACGATCCACTTCAGGCCTGGCCCGAAGACATCGCAAAA
>CAYNPZ010000226.1:0-6174 GCA_964399175.1 uncultured Bacteroidales bacterium
CTCAGTTCAAACTCATCATTTTCATTATGTATTCCTTATTATTATATAGCAGCAATAATTCAGTTAAAAATGGTGGCATTTTGAAAAGCAGAAATCAATTCCTCTCTTGACAATTGATTTGTCTTGACATATCGGCGGCGGCTCACGGGCAATACCACTGAGTCCTCATTTTTTCCTGCCTGCACTTCTGTCTGCTCTCCTATATCCTCAAGCAAGGTAATGTTTTCCGGTTTTAAAGGCAGCTCCATGTTTTTATCTCCTTTTATATGCCAATAAACCACATATAAATCATCTTGCCGCTCAAAAATAAATGCACGTACTTCTCCTTTGGCCACATTCTTAATTTGATCATAAGGAACCAGTTCAAACTCCTCTTTTTCATTGACCAGAAGGATATGCTCCTGCTCCCAGTCCCTCAGCATTTGTTTTTGTTCTTCAGTTAACCAATCCTCCGCTTTCGCCTCTTCCCATCTTCTTATCACTTCCAGATTATCTGAAGTTCTGGGGTGTGCTTCAAAGGCCTCCACCCTGCTTTTTAAAATCCAGGGTGAACCCCATGCTGCTGCCCGACTGGTCAGGTACTCAAACATATCAGGCTGCATCCCTATAGAATTTTCGTCAGGGACGAAATACCGGTACCTACCAAAAGTTGAGGCGGTAAAATTATCCGCCATCAAAGGAGCCGCGTTCCCGGGAAAATCTCTAATGGCTTGTTTTAGTTCTTTAGGCGGCCAGTTGTGGGAATCATAGTGATTACCCCGGCTCAGCATGTGCCAGCTAAAATGAGACTGCACTGATCCTGCTGCAAATATAGGTTCGGGGTCTAAACGTTTATAGACTTCCCACTGCGCTTTAGCAGTATTAAACCAATGGGGAGAGTGGACGTCTTCAGCTCCATCAAAATAGATGAATTCAAATCCTGCCTTTTGGTAAAACTCTGCTACTCTTCCTGCCACTTCTTCCTGAATGCTGGTTTGCTGATCAAGCCGGACAAATATATGCCAATCGTCTGTGTCCAATAAGCCGAACTTATCGCCTTTGGGATGAGATAAGGGCCTGGTATCGAGCGCTCCGCGGCTGCATCCAGTGAACTTATATGGCCGTTTTGTAGTATAATCGGAGTAGGATATCAATTCATCTCCGATTTTTAAGATCCGCCGGCCGTCTTCCAAAGTAACTCCGTCGGGATTTTCTTCTACAAAGACAGTCGTATCATTTTTATCCAACGGAGCAGCTAAAGTAAAATCCCTTCGGAGATTCAACCGGTGATCTGGTGGAGGCAAGACATAAGGATCGTTTTTACGAACTTTATTATAATGCACATGAACTCCCGGAGCCATATCGGCATTTTTTATTTTTTCAACAACCTTTTGGAGATTTTCTATCCCGTTGGGATAAGCTTCCGGCCATTCATAATGGCCAGGGGTTTTTGAAAAAGCTGTATAATATACATAAAAGGTTCGAAAGCCTCCCTTTTTGGCATATTCAATATGTTCGTCAACATTATCCGGATGGATATTGCCTGCCCAATAAGTGGATAAGTCAGCTGTTTCCGCCCTGCGATTCTTTACACCGTGCGGTAAATTGAAATCTTCTTCAACCCGGGCGATATGGTCCAGCAGGTTATCGGCAGAGGTGGTAATTAAACCGGCCCCTACTCCTTTTGACTTGACTTCACTGATCATACCGGCTTTTAAAATTCTATACCCATTCCGTTTATCCGATTTTATGCGGGCATAAGGATCCGTAGCCAAGATGTTAACAGCCAATTGATGATCCCACATTACATTCAGCCATTCCCCATAATGACTTCTATTGCGCACGGGTAACCGGAGAAACCACATTTCATCTACCCGGGGAGATATATTCGGATTGATATTGCCATTGCCTGCCAAATTGATGGTGGATCTTTTATTAACAAAATCCTCCACTTCAAACTGGATATATTGAGGCTGGATATCCAAACCGATAACAGCGTCGACCTCAATAATATCAAAATGAGCAATCAACTGATCCCCTTCCCGGTAAACCGAATCCGGCGTAAATTCGCGCTCCCCCATAGGGATAACATTTGATTTAAATACATCATCATAGGGAGAATAATCAATATCAACCACCATAGAAAATACAGGCGTCTTAGCATTTTGCATCAGGCATTCCTCGTTGGTCGGCCTATGGAACAGGCTTTTGGCCGTTCCATCCGGTGCAATAACGAGCCGCATCTGCTCATTTTCTATAACCACGTCATTCGCCTCCTGACTCATGTTGGTGCATCCGAGTATCCACAGGATCAATACTGACAATAGTATAATGTTTAAACTTTTCATATACAACTTTTTTTATTTATTACTCTCAACGCTCACAATTGATAATTCCCACTGCCAAAGCCCAGTTTATCAAAATAAGTCTGATAAAATAACTGCCTCAATGCAGTACCTTCTCCGTAATTTCCGGGTTTACTCGATAATAGTTGCATTCTGAAAAGCAGTGATTAACTCCTTTTGTGATAATTGATCAGTCCTTACAAATTGACGGTTACTCACGGACAATATGACAGAGTTATCATTTTGACCTGATTCCACTGTTGCTTCCTGCCCCAACTCCTCGAGAAGAGTTACATTATCAGGATTTACAGGCAATTCCAATTCCTTATTATCCGATATATGCCAATACACAACATATAGTTCATCTTGCCGCTCAAAAATAAATGCCCGTACTTCTCCTTTGGCCACATCTCTGATTTGGTCATAAGGCACAAGTTCAAATTCATCTTCCTCATTGAAAAGCAAGATATGCTCCTGCTGCATATTTCGGAGTCTCTTTTTTTGTTCCTCAGTCAACCAATCGGAAGCCCTTACCTCCTCCCATCTGCGAACAACTTCCAGGTTATCCTCCGTACGGGGATGGTTCCGGAAATTTTGGGAATCATCCCACACAGAAATGGGTAAATCCCAGGCAGCAGCCCTGCTGCAGGCATATTCCAACATATCCGGCTGTGTTCCAATAGTAGTAGAGTCTGGAACATCGTATGCCAGTCGCACAAATGTAAAGCGTGAAAAATTCTCCTTCATCCGTGGGGCTTGCGCACCGGATTCCTCCCGGATGGCTTCCTTTAACTCTTCCGGACTATACCCCTGAGTATCCCAGGGATTCCCCCGGGTTAGCATGTGCCAGGAAAAATGAGAATAAGAAGCTCCTTCTCCGAAAAGGGGTTGAGCGTCTAACTTTTTATACACCTCGTATTGTGCTTTGGCCGTATTATACCAGTCCGGGGGATGAATGTCTTCCGCTCCATCATAATAGATACTTTCAAATCCCCCTTCATTGTATAGTTCAGCTACTCTTTCGGCTACTTCATCCTGGATACTGGTTCGCTGATCAAAGCGTACGAATCTGGTCCAGGTGTCTACATCCAACACGCCCATTTTCAATCCAGTTGGATGGGAGGAGACTTCCGAGTTCAGTACTCCCCGTTCGCAGCCAACGAATTTGTAAGGCGGGGAAGTGGTATACCGCTCATAACGGATCAACTCGTTACCCACTTTCAATATCCGGCGTCCTTCATCGAGCGTGGTCAGATGAGGATCCTCCTCAACCCACACTGTGGTGTCACCGGGGCTCAATGACTTACTCAGTGTAAACAGCCGTCGTAGGTTCAGTCGATGATCAGGAGTGTCCTCTACATAAGGATCCCATTTATCTGCTTTGCTGTAATGAATGTGGAAAGCAGGCGTTAGACCGGCAGACCGAATCTCACGGGTTACCTCTTTAAGATCCTCCATGCCGTTGGGATAATCAGAATTCCATTCCAAATGCCCGGCTGATTCTGTGAACGACTGATAGGAGATCATAAGTCCTGAAAATCCTGCCTGCTTTGCGATCTGGATATTTTTACTGATGTTTTCAGGCGTCACATTTTTGGCCCAAAAATAGGAATCCGCGTATCTCTCTTTTTGACGAGCAGCCGCTCCTCTTGGTAATCCATAGTCTTTTTCCAGCTGATCTATGTGGTTCAACAGTTCATCAGTGTTGGAGACCACAAGTGCTGCCCCGGTTTTTTCCGCATGAAGATCCGGGTATGCAGTGGCATGCAAAACCCGGTAACCCTTCCGTCGTTCTGCCTGAATGTGTGTACGGGGGTCGGTCCCCAGGATTCCGTAAGCAGTTTCATCATCCCACATCATGTTAAGCCAATCCCCGAAATGGGTCTTCTCTCTGACGGGCAACTGCAAAAAACGTACATCCTTATATCCATTACCTTTTCCTTTCCACCCCTCTATGGTTAAACCCAAATAGTGATCCGTAAGATCTATTCCTAAAACAAGGGTATCTGTCACGCCCTCAAATCCTATCAGCAAGCTGTCACCCTTTCGGTTGACAGAGCTGGAGTGCACGCGGTGGCCGGCATTCTTTTCGCACCGGGGAAGATGATCTCCTTTCTCTTCAGTCCAATTCATAACCCGGTCGTGCCGACGTAAAAAAGTTGCCTCGCTGAGTGGTGTCATCGTTGCCTCAGCCAATAACTCTTCACCGGTGGCTTTGTGTATAAGGCTTTTAGCATAGCCATTGCTTTTTAGTACCAGTTTCATTTCCGGATTTTCTATCACGATATCCGCAGATTCCTGACTATCCCTGGTGCAGGCAAATGCTGCTATAATCAATAGCAAAAGCACTATATTTAAACGTTTCATATGAACCTCCCTGATTCTAATATGATTTATGATTGATTGAACTCAGTCTTCTACCCCAATGGGAGTGCACCGGATCGGTTTCACCGTTTTTCAAAGCCCACCGCAAAAAAGAAATTGATTGATTCATAAAATTTTTAACTTAGCTTGATGGGATTGGTCGGTATATCCATTTTCATTTTCCAGATATTCTTTCAAATTTATGCAAAAATTATAGAGTCGGGTACTATGATTAAGCCATAATATTGCTTGTTAATATGAAGGACAGAAGATAAAAAAGATACATACTTTTTGCTTTAAATGATGTAACCAAAAGCCATGAGTGATGAAAAGATTATTACAGTTATTCATTCTGCTATTTTTGATTTTCCCTACATACAAAGGGAATTGTTCAGATCCGGATTTAGAGGTCATCCGTAATCGTATAGTTGATGAATTAACGGAACCTGAAGTTGATGACAACAAAGTTGAACAAAAAATCAATACATTAAAAAAAGACGGAAGCTGGCCGGGCATTAATTACGAGGATGTCTCGCGAACCGGATTTGAGCATTCCAGGCATACAAGCAATCTGGTATTGATGAGCCGTGCCTTCAAAAAATCTGATTCGGAATTTTTTAAAAGCGAAAAGTTATTGGATGCCATTGAATCAGCACTTGATTTTTGGGTAGAAAATGATTTTATATGTGACAACTGGTGGCACAATCAAATAGGCACGCCCGGAAAGCTGGTGAACGTCATGTTACTTGTTGGCGATGAATTGCCGGAAGAACTTGCAGAAAACACGCAGCCAATCATTCGGAGGGCAACGCTTGAACGCGAGGATGGTGTCTTCTATGGTGCCCGTCCCGGTGGTGACCGGATCAAAATTGCAAGTATTGTAGCTAAAAACCAATTGTTTATTCAGAATGGTGAGCGCTTTGACGAAGTAGTAATAATTATTGAAGGTGAAATTAAATTTTCTACCGGAAAAAAGGGAATGCAGCATGATTATAGTTTTCATCACCGGGACGACAGGGTAAACAATACCCTTTCATATGGCCGGGGTTATGCCAATGCTTTTGCAGAATGGGCAGCTTATGTAGCAGGAACGGCATATAGTTTTTCCGAAGAAAAACTGCAACATCTTATTGATTATTACCTTGACGGAATTTGCAAAATGATGGTTCATGGGAAATATCCTGATCTGGGAGCGAAGAACCGCAGCATAAGCCGTTCAGGAGCTTTGAGTGCCACGGGAACTTCCATCCCGGAAAGATTATTGAAAACATCTGGTTACCGCAGCAACGAATTGAGAGAGATCGTAAAGATCAGGAAGGGCGAGATCGGGCCATCCTTTTCCCATTCTAAGTTTTATTGGCATTCTGAATATTACAGTCATCAAAGGCCCGGCTGGTTTGCCTCTGTACGGATGTTCTCCACCCGGAATCGCAACATGGAAGTGCCTTACAACAGTGAAGGACTAAAGAACCACCATCTGGCCGAT
>CAYNPZ010000227.1:0-3891 GCA_964399175.1 uncultured Bacteroidales bacterium
CGGGCAAACAATTCATCATCATGGCATCGCCTTCTTCCTCCCTGATCAATTGCCGGAGGGCAAAGTAAGCACGGGAACCATCAACGGCATCACTTTTCTCCGTACGGGTAGCTTTTTCAGAATTGTTCCACCAGTTATCGGCGCAATGCTTCACTTTATCGCTTACCTTTGTTTTATCATACAACTCATAGAATCGTTCTATGGGAACGGTGACTACACGGGTTCCTATCACGGGAATCCTCTGCTCGTTTCTTTCAGAATAATCAATGTTGAGAATTGTCTTTTTCTTCATCCGAAAGGCGGTACGGATCATCCGAAGCCCGTATTCTACAGCATCCAGGTTATTCAGGGAATTAATCAAATAAGTTCCAGATTCATCATAAAGCTGGCGGACATGGCCGATCAACAATACACCCTGAGTGGCAAGAACAATTGCCGGAATCTGAGTCTCTTCCACAATGCGTACTACCCGATCCCAGTGGCTTTTCTTAAAAGGAAACAGTACCAGTCCATCTGGTTTGGTTTCTTTAACCTTATTAATAAATGCGGTGACGCTTTCAGAGCCATCCAAGGGGTCTTTTTCGAAATCAATATCGACATCAAGTTTCTCTTCCATCCCGCTGAGCTTTCTCTCGTAACGTGCCTGACGGCCTTCCGCATCGAACGATGAGCCGGGGTAGCTGAAGTAGCCCTCTTCTTCAAGACGGCTAGTAGGCGGATAAGTAAATGCGCTCTGAATTAATGGCTTTTTTCGATCGGTAGCTCCGTTAGTCTGTGGTGCCGGAAAACTCTGCCTGTCTTTTCCCAATGTCCAGGAAAGGGGCAGCATAGAAAGGGTGCTTCCTATGGCTATATTTTTAATAAATTTTCGTCGTTTCATAAGATTTGGTTATTTAATTTAAAAATGTTAATCTAAATATTTTTACAAGCAAATAATCGGCAATCTAGCTTTATTTCTATCTTTTCTTTGCCACCTGCTTGTGGTATACTAACACCCTTCTTCTCCAGTATCAAAACCAATATCTCAAAAACAGCTTTCGGTTACCCCGATTCTCCTCCATTGGTTGGTCGCAAGTAACCGAAAGCTGATTAAAAATATTATACTATGCTCATAGTCTGCTTTTTATTTCTGTAAAGGAATTTATTTTAACTTTAATATCCCGGATTTTGCTCCAGATTTCCTTCAAAATTCTTTTCAATATCCCCATAAGGAATGGCTATTAAATTATGTTTATCCGATAAATATTTCCCATTAAACTCATAATTATGTTTTTTGATCCTCTCCACCATTTTACCCATTCTTGCCAAGTAAACGGCATGGAATACCTCATGATACAGTTCTCTTAGCCTTTCATCCAAAATGTAATCTATGTCAACATCAGAAGCATCGATTTCCGTGGCGTTGGCCCTGTTGCGAACCACATTAATATCATCTGCTGCTAAATCTGGATCACCATTTCTATAATGCGCTTCTGCACGTAAAAGATAGGTTTCCGCAAGGCGAAGAACAGGATGATCACTCCAATCCCTCTTACAAGGACCGGTATGGCCTATAGAACCTTCCACTTCTGCTCCCTCCACATAAAGTTCATCGGGAAAATTTCCGGGTGTGGAAGCTTTTGATACTGCGGGGAAAAAATTAAGCATTGTATCTACATAGGTCTCTTCCGCGATAGGAAGACTGTCCTTTTTTACCCATTTGCCAGTATGATCGGATTCAAGATTCAGAACTTGCCAGTCCCTTCTGATATTGCACCGGGCATTCCGAATATCTTGGTTGGGGGTGGTAATATCCCCGTCCCAGCCGCTTTTTTTCCAAAGCGTCTGCAGGAAATAATGGGTAGGCCGGGCAGCTCCTGCTCCGCGACCATAATGCTTGTCATTTGGCCAGGGAGATAAGGGAACATAACTCCCAGCTTCGTTTGCTACCTTTGCCTGCCAAAGCCGGGGGCTCTGTCTTACCCCTGGGCCGCCATTACCTCCACCAGGTGTATTATAAGCAAAGGGGACAGACCATATGGTTTCCATATTGCCATTTGACCGGGCTACATTACCCCTCCTAAACATATCCCAATATACATTGCCTTCCCAACGGGGAGGTTCTATCTGATTACCAAAGCGCTCTCTCATTAAATGCACATCATCATTAATAACTTCCGTTGCCTCGGTAATGGCATCATCATAGTTCTCTACGGCAATATACAATTCAGCCAAATAATGCTTGGCAGCAAGGTCAGAGACATAACTAACATCGGATATTTCATTAATACCAGGCAAATTGTCCCTGGCAAATTCTAAATCCGAAATAGCCTGATTATAAGTCTCCTCTCTCGAAGCCCTGGTATAATCTCTTGCCGGTTCTTTAACGGACTCCAATACAAGCGGAACACCTCCATACAAATCGCCCAGGATTTTATACATATAACCTCTGAAAAATCGGGCCTGTGCTTCAACTTTATTTTTTTCACTCTCAGTCAATTCATGATCTCCAGCTTCTAGCTGATCCAATATGACATTTGTATCATATATTATCCTGTAGCCTGGTTCCCAAGCTATACTTGCTACTGTTGAGCTAAATGGAGTTAAATAATTTGCCATATTGGGCTTCCTGTCAAAATGCCCACGTGTGGGATAAGATAAGGCACTCATACTCCATGAAAAAGCTATAAGATGATCTCCATGATAAGATGTTAAAAATTCATCCCTGAAAAATGCACGTATATCAGTAACTGCGGCCTGAAAATCTGTAGCTGTTACATAGGCATTTTGCGGAGAATAAAAATCGCGGGGTTCTTCGTCCAGGAATTCTTCGTCGTTGCACGAATAAACAGAAAACAACACCAATAAGAAACTTATTAGTACAAATTTAACTAAAATATAATTATTTATATCATTTCGTTTCATATCACTTATTTTTATGTTTTAAAAACTAAAATCAACGCCAATACTATAACTTCTCATTACCGGGCGACCGTGTCTGTCCATTGCCTGCCCGGTTTCCGGGTCCCATCCAGCCCAATCGGTCCATGTTAAAAGGTTTTGTCCGTTTACGTAAATCTTCGCATTTTGGAATCCTATATTATTAATTACCTCTTCAGGCAAATTATAGGACAATGTAAGGTTTTGCAACCGAACAAAACTACGGTCGGCATATAGATCGGGATTAACACTACCAACCTGATGTTCAGCACCAGGGTTTTCGTACCTTGCATCCGGATTTTCGGGTGTCCAGTAATCTAATTCTTTGGGCCAAACAGTACGGTGGCGCATTCCATGACCAAATGGCCAGCCCACATAATCATGTCCCAGATAATGATCTTTCCCTCCTTGTATTGAATTAATAAAAAACCGCAGATTCCAGTTGTTGTAACTAATGGTATTATTGATACCAATACTGTATCCCGGATTTCTATATCCAATTATTGTTCTGTCATCCTCAAGGGTAATTTCTCCATCCCCGTTTAAATCCTTCGGTCTGTATGTACCCAAATCCTGACCTTCGGGGCGTTCGTCACCTACCTGGTACTTGCCATCAATTTTAAAGTCATAAATGGCATGCATGGATTCTCCAATAAACAATTCTTCCGAAACCAGATCCTCACCTGTTCCCAACAATTCTTTGATCTCATTCCGGTTTCTCGAATAATTAAAAGTAGTTCTCCATTCAAAATCATCCCCTCTCACATTAACCGAGGTAATATTGAGTTCTAACCCACGATTTTGTATTTCTCCCAAATTGTCGGGAAATTCTTCAAAACGGTTCACTGAGGGAATATCTACCTGATAAAAAAGGTCTGTAGTATTGTCATTATAATAATTAATACTGCCAAAAACTCTTTGCGATAATATTCCAAAATCAAGTCCAAAGTTGAAACCGGTTGTTTTTTCCCA
>CAYNPZ010000227.1:3901-6146 GCA_964399175.1 uncultured Bacteroidales bacterium
CATACTCGTAACATGTTGTCCGTAAATTGAGCTGTGAGACATATCAATATAACTATATTCCCCGGTAACTCTTGCCAATGTCTGATAACGGCCAATCGTCCTGTTTCCTACCGTACCATAAGAAGCTCTGATTTTCAGATTATCAAGCCAGTTTAAATTGTCCTCAACAAAGGGTTCGTTTCCAATTCTCCACCCTATAGCTGCTGAAGGAAATAGTCCAAATTTATTTTTCTCTCCGAATCCGGAAAATCCGTCCCTTCGAAGTGTTCCGGTCAATATATATCTATCCATCAGAGTATAAACGAGCCTCCCCATGCTGTGTACGGATGTTTCCACCCATTTTCCCGAGGATACACTTTGCAAGTCCGAAGCTCCACTTTGAAGCCTATTATATCCCAATACCTCGTTGGGAAAATTACTTGCACTTGCTGTAGTACTTTCATTGACTCTTTTTTCTCTTCCGTAAACAAGTGTAACATCAATATCATGAATATCGAATTCCCGCTCATAGTTCAGGACATTGTCCATGCTCATATCATATCGGTAGTTACTTTCTTTTGAAGCTGCCCCCAGAAAATCGTTTTCATAGGATTGGAATTGATTCCTTTTAGTTCTTATATAATTATCCGCAACCCTTAGTGTGTAAGACAATCCTTCTATGAATGGAATATCTGCTTCAGCATACATATTTCCATGTAAATTTAACCTTTTATGATCATAATCATGATTGGCGACAAGATGGGGATTGGGAATACCTGCTATCAGATTGTGTTTTCTATTTCCTTCCGGGTCTTTATCGGTTGCATAGGGATGCAGATATCTTTGATAACGAAGCGATTCCTTTCCACCAACATATTGTTCTGCCAACCCCCCTGCTCCGGAAAAATCACTCAAACTCAGAAAACTTCTGGTACCTATTGTAAGCCAATCTGTTACATTTACATCCAGATTTATCCTTCCATCCATACGGCGATAACCTTCATTGATCATATAGCCACTCTCTTTTACATAACCTGCTGAAACCCTATAATTGGTTTTTTCCGTATTGTTTGATAAAGCCAGATTATGTTCTGTCTGGTAATTATGATCATTCGTCAACACTTCATACCAGTTTGTCATTCTATTATCATCATAATTCTCATTCTTTTACATCTCAAAAATTTCCACGCCTGGGCTATAGCATTTGTTGGAAATGAATTGGTAATTTCATAATCAGGATCCGGTTCAAGGTAGCCTGATTCTTCTGTTCTGCTTTCTCTGATTTCCTCCTCGGCTATCTGTTTAGCGATACCTTCACGTGAAGTAGGAGGCATCAATTTTTTTGTAGGGGTTCTGTAAGAAACCTGGCTGGAATAACTTAATTTAGGTTCACCTTCTACTCCTTCTCCCTGCGTTGTCATGATTACTACAACTCCGTTTGAAGCCTGAGAACCATAAATAGCAGCAGCACTGGAACCCTTAAGAACATCTATGGATTCTACATTCTCTGGGTTGATATCATTTAAACTACCCCGATAGATCACATCATCAACCACCACCAAGGGTTCATTACTGCCTGCTAAGGTTGAAGACCCTCTTACAAGCATGTTATTTTCTTCACCGGCATAGTTGGTTTGACCAACTTGTAATCCAGGAACATTACCATGTAAAGATTGAGCAACTGATATGTTGGGTGCTTCTTCAAATGATTCAATATCAGCACTCACAACAGATCCTGTTACATCGCTCCTTTCCATAGTTCCATATCCAATCGCCACAACTTCTTCCAACTCGGTAACCGCTTGTTGCATCTCCACATCTATCTGTTGCCGGCCTTCGATGCCAACAGTGACTTCCTGATATCCTACAAAAGAAAACACCAGGGTGGCATCGGCAGGGGCTTCAATGGAATAGTTGCCGTCCATGTTGGTGGTGGTACCAATGTTGGTTCCCTGGACAACGATGTTCACACCAGGGAGAGCTTCGCCGGTTTGGGCAGCGGTTACTGTTCCGCTGACCTCGATTTCCTGTTGCCGGGAGGCTTCAACCGCAGATTCATTATCCTGAACTGCTTCTGAAGCGGAAGGAAATATGACAATGTCCTTTTCCATCACCTTGTAGGTGAGTTCCGTTCCCTTTAAAAGCTGCGGCAATACTTCATGAATGGTCTTACCCTCGAAATTCAAAGAAACCTTTTTCTGTGTTTTTTCAAGGTCTACATTCTTATAAAAAAAGTCGAATTCAGACTGATCCTGGATTCTTTGGA
>CAYNPZ010000228.1:0-1400 GCA_964399175.1 uncultured Bacteroidales bacterium
TTTGTAGATGATTACCTTATTGATAAGATGAATGGAACAGAACTCCAATTACATCGTCCGATACCGCAGGAAGTTTGCCTGGTAACCGACGAGCCGTGGGAAGGCAACACCTGTGGGTATTTTACCATATTTCAGGATGACAGTTTATACCGCATGTACTATCGCGGATCGCATTCGGGAGAACCAGAGCACCGGGAAGTTACCTGCTATGCCGAAAGCAGGGACGGCATTCACTGGAAAAAGCCCGATCTGGGTCTTCATGAGTTCAATGGCTCCAAAGCAAACAACATCATCTGGGACAGCCTGGGCACCCACAACTTCACTCCCTTCAAGGATCAAAATCCCGATGCAAAAGATGAAGCAAAGTATAAGGCGCTTGCAAGAGGAAAAAAAGAAGGCAATCATGGGCTCTTCGCTTTTCAGTCACCAGACGGCATTCACTGGTCGTTGATGACCAATGAACCGGTAATCACCAAAGGAGCCTTCGACTCACAAAACCTGGCGTTCTGGGATCCGGTGAGAAAAGAGTATCGCGAGTACCACCGAGATTTTAAGGAAGGCATACGCGATATCCGCACGGCTACCTCAGACGATTTTTTGCATTGGAGTGATCCGCAGTGGCTGGAATATCCAGGGGCTTCAAAAGAACACCTCTACACCAACCAGATCATGCCTTATTACCGCGCTCCACATATCTTACTGGGTTTCCCCACACGCTATCTTCCAGGGCGGGGCTCCCTCACCGAAGGTTTGTTCATGTCCAGCCGGGACGGTCGTACATTCAAGCGTTGGCCGGAAGCCTTCATAAGACCCGGGCTGCTTCCCGGCAAATGGCAGAACCGTAGCAACTACATCTGGTGGGGACTGGTTGAAACGAAGTCACCCTATCCTGGCGGACCTGATCAATTGTCGCTTTATGTCAATGAAGGATATTACGAAGGCGAAAGCAGCCGCATCCGGAGATATACCCTGCGGATTGACGGTTTCGTTTCGCTGAGCGCCCCTATGGAAGGTGGGCAGATGATAACCAAACCGTTTATATTTAGCGGAGATCAACTGGAGATCAACTTTTCCACCTCCGCTGCCGGCAGCATACGCATCGAGCTGCAGGATGAAAACGGAAAACCCATCCCCGGCTTCACACTGAAAAATTGCCCGGCGATATATGGAGATGCCATTGAACGAACGGTTGAATGGGACAGCAATGCGGATCTCGGCAAACTGGCCGGTAAGCCCGTTCGAATGCGACTTGTCCTTAAGGATGCAGATCTCTATTCTTTTCGGTTTCGGGAATAATCCAATAACTAATAGTTGACCGGTGATGTTTGTCTTTAACTCACATTTACAGCAGCATCATTAGCCATTTGCATATCGTTACTATTAAAAGAAGATAAATCATT
>CAYNPZ010000228.1:1500-6081 GCA_964399175.1 uncultured Bacteroidales bacterium
GTTTGACATTTAAGTTTAACATAGAAGAGTTTGAGGGTAACGCAAGTTCTTAAATACAAATCAACGGACTTTAGCTTGTGGTGTTTGGTTCATTAAAAAATTGTTTTTTGGTAATTATTTGTAATTTGTTATTTGTTATTTGGAGTTTATATCCAAAACATTCGGATTTAAGTTTTCTCTGCCGCAAGACAAGGTGCTTAATTATTTCATTGTCGCATACAACCTCACCGGCCCCTCAATACCCTGCGGTACCGGCGAATAGCCACGGGTCCATCGCTGAGCTGTGGGACTATCCTTGAGATGGCTGCAATAGTTGGCCAGAACCGTGGTATAAACAATCTTTAAGTCATTCTCTCCTTCTTCAATGAATGGTTCCAGGTCATAGGTATGATTCCCGTACCAGCGAACACCTGCCTTTTCTCCATTCACATATACTTCGGTCACGCCTTTGTTCACATCGTTCAGCTTCAAAATGGTATGGTTGCCGTCTGCCTGCAGCGTCGTCTCATAAACCACCTTTCCGGCAAAGGATTGCAGCAGGGAATCTCCTGTTGAAGTAAATTCTTTCAGTGTATTGAAAGTTCTTTCAAACTTCTCTCCGTTGGTATGATGAAAGGTCAGATCCCATTGATTTCCGGTTTCCAGATAATGTTCAGCATCCACCTTTATTTTTTCGGGTGCCTTTTCTCCTTCCCTGCCGGATTCGAAAATCAGCAACAGAGATTCCAAAGGCTTCAGTGTAATGTCCAGCCGGCTGGATGATTCAGAATGGGGATAAACATGCCGCTCACCGGTTTCAGGATCCCATACCCAGGGTGTCTGGTTTTCCACAGGAAAGTCTGCGGTAAACTCCAGGGTTTTATTCCTCCAGGAGTTGGTAAAAAAATGGATGTCGCGTTCCCCTTTCCTTTGCCGGATCTGATACAAACCGGGATCGGGGTCGGATATTCTGACATCCCTGGAGATGTCAGTCTTTTCCAGTTTATTCCGGGTCCATTCCATGAGCCCGTCTTGGTCCTCCGGGCTGTTAACCCAAAAGACCCGTTCCGGATAATCTTCCCTTAAAGTATTGAATGTAGTTCTGACGATCGAATCGTTTTTTTCTGCACTTTGCAGGGAAAGAGAACGATCGGGCAGGCTGTCGATCATCATAAGCGTCCCGCCCTCTTCAACAAATCTTTGAATGGCCTGTGCTGTTTTAGGGTGCATGGATTGTACGCTGCCCAACCACAGGGTTTCATACTGCATGGGACCGTAGACCAGCTTTCCGTCTTTCATTTCAGCATTGCGTATAACCTGTTCATTCAAATATTCGCACGAGCTGCCGTTTTGGCTCAGGGCCTGCCATAACTCGTACAAATACCAGGGATGGTTATGAAAGTATGGCCGTACCAGGCCCTTTTTGCTCCAGTCATCGGCTGTTGGTCCCAGGACCGCCACCGATTTAACGGGTTTCGAGTTTTGAAACACATAGGAGAGGCGGGCATTGTAGTCGACCCAATGGTTGAAATAGGGCCACCACGTATTCTGCGGACTAAAATAGGCTCCATACCTTATCCAGCCGGGGAATCCCGCCTCCGGTGGTGAGTAGTTGTACCCGTGCAATACCGAATGGGTGATTCCGGAGATGAAATTCATGTCGTCATGCTGTTTGATTTCCTCCAGGGAGGCCTTAAATACACCGCGGGTATTGGTCATGGCCTCGCAACTGATGAATTTTCGTCCTTTCAGATGTCCTCCCGCTGCCGCATAATGATTCCAGATCATATAACCGTGCGTTTTGTCCCATTTCCAGCGGGGAGCATCCATCTCTGCAGAATACAACCAGTTGTTGGACTCCGGAATATCAGGAATCTTATATCCTTCCAGCAGATCCATGTGAAAAGGAATGCCGTAGGCCTGGTATCTGCATTTCAATCCATTTTCCGTGCAGAATTCCTGGAAGGTGCGGGTAAAATTGTCGAGAAACACTTCTGTGAGCAAGCTGTTGTAATCATAACGGATTCGCCTGAGTTCATCCCGGAACTCAGCCGTATAGTCATTTTCCTCATAACCGCTATGACTGTTGTAAAAGACGAACGGCAAATAGGGTTTCAGACTGTATCCATAAGTTTCACGGAAGGTTTTAAGGAATCCATCGGTCCAGTTGGCTCCTGCAAGCTCGATGCTGTCGCAGAAAAGAGCCCTTAAAAGCTTTTCAAGCGGAATGCCGGTATCCTCCGATATCTTTTTCAGGCGGTGCAGGTACTCCCTGGTAATTTCCTCACTGTAATGATCCATAACATTGCCTGAAGCCCCCAGCGCACCATGCATCACATTCCGGTGACCCTTTTGATGGATGCCATATACCAGTTCGTAACTGCCCCGATCAACAGAATATTGCAGTCTGTTGTTCTCATAGTGATCGATAAGATTGATGGTTTGTGATTCATCGGAAGCATTTTCCGGAACCAGTGAAATGAAAAATACCGCATTGCTTTCGGCCTGCTGAAGGGAATGGTCTGCATCCATTCGATCCAACAGCTCCCCGTAACTTAGGTTGACATCAGCGGGCCCCTCAACCGGTATTTTGTTCACCATCATACGCTGTGTATACTCATCAGGCTGAAGGAACTCCCCTCCGAAAGGCCATCCGGAGCCAACGATCATGTCGGCTATCATATCCCGTTTCTGTGCTTCCTGAGCGGCCAGGGCCAGAAGCTCGTTCCATTCCTCACTCAGCCATTTCACAGGCTCTGTTCCAATATCTTTTGCTTCATCGGGCATGGCAATGGGGTTGATCTCCACGCCCCCTATTCCTGCCTTTTTCATGGAATCCAGCTCCCTTTTGATCTCATCTGCTTCAATGTGGTTCCCATTCCACCACCAACGGACAAAGGGACGGGCTTCGGGAGGCGGATCTACAAATCCCTGGTAAAGGGTATCTTCCTGCTCCGTTTTACAACTCAATAGAAACAAGATAAGCGGCAGTAAATAAAGAAGCTTTTTCATGACAACTAATTTATAAATGATGAATAGATTTAATAATGATTGGTATAATATAAAGAATCTAACCTGCAACAGTTGCCGCATCTACGAATACAACTTAATGACAACAAATGACTATAAATGACTGAGTGATCATTCAATTCCATTTCAAGCCTAAGTTACTTTCCATAAATTGCCTTCAATAAAGGCCTATTCACTCTGATATTTCAACACTTCAAAATCCTTAAACAATCCATAGTCATGCAGATCATAACTGCTGCCGGCCGGTTGATTCTCCGGGGCATAGAAGAAACTCCACGGACTGGTGAGTCCCGCGGTAATATCCCCATGATGGGGTCCCAGCAGATTCTTCAGGGATCCCACAACCTCAATGGTTACCTCGGTTTCACCATCCTCAACCCATTGGGTAATATCCAGCTCATAGGGCGGCCAGCCAATGATGCCTTTCTGTTCACCATTCACCTTAACACGGGCCATGGTTCCGTTCCATTCATTCAGCTTTACTTTGTAAGCCTGATCCGCTTCGGCTTCAAAAGTTTTGGTATAGGCCACCGCCTGGCTGTAATGCGGTGCGTGATGATCTTTCCACGGACCGATATCCATTGCCTGAGGCGGATCGATCCTGAATCCGTGTTCCTGCGATGTCAGACCAAAATCACCGACCAGATAGACCGGTTCAATCTCCGCAAGAATGTGCATGGGTTGGATGCTCATAGTCAATTCATTTCTTCCCGTTTGCAGGTATTCTCCAATCTCGAACACGCCAAACGAGCGATCGAGCCACCACTCACCTTCTTCCGGCTGAACGGGATTTCCGTTAATTTCAACCGAATAAAGATGGGGCCACTCTACAACGGCCTTCAAAGCATCGGGCTGAAAATCGTCTGTGGTTTCAAACGTATAGGTTGCACTAAATCCTGAGTTCTCTTCAAACTGCTCGCCCATATCCAGCACATTGGTTTTGTACTGTACCGCTGCTGACCAGGGATTGTATCCACCCCTGCCGTATTCTTCCAAACCATGCAGTTTATAAGTGGAATCCGAAGCCGCGGAAAAATAAATGTCTTCGAACTGCCTTTCCTGAACCTGAAGATCCAGGTAATCCAGTGTAAGTGTATTGGGCGAAGTTCGTCTGATCTCGGTGGTTTCTGCGTCAATCTCCTCCCCTCCGGTGGTTTCTGAAAGTTCGCCATCAACTGCTTCCTCCTCATCCTGGTGGATGAACAGCAACAGACTTCCCGCAGGCGCCAGGTCAAACTGTACCTCTACCTCATTTTCATTTACTTGTTGATATTGATACGGTTCGATCTTTCCGTCAATGGCATTCAGTTCCGACACGGCTTTCCCTTCCGTGGTAAAGGTGACAGAAGCATCCCGCTCCTTATTGAAGTTGCTCCAGAAGATGATCTGGCCGTCCTCAACATGTCTGCGTTGATGAAACACCTTACCGGAAATGTTTTGAGGTCGTTCTACCGAAAAATAATCACTTCTGAGCATTTCCATTGCTTCGGGATCCGAAATGGCGTCGGCCTGAATCCAGCTTTCTTGATACTGGCTGATCAGTTGTTCAAAATCATCGGTTTTCTCTCCATC
>CAYNPZ010000229.1:0-6056 GCA_964399175.1 uncultured Bacteroidales bacterium
TTGCCAATTAATAGTGGCTCCCGCAGAAAGCAAGACCCATTATCATTTAAATGCCTTTTCCAGCAGTCCGTCGCCTGAAAGCTTCAGCCGGTCGAAATACTCGGGGGTTGGTTTGCCCAGGAGCTTATCCACGTAAAGTTTGGCCAGATACTGTCCCAGCATGTATCCCTGTCCCCTTAGGCCTAAAAAGAGTCCTAGTTCAGGATCAATGACCATACGCGGTTCAACATAATATCCGGCCCACACAGCCTGGAATCCTACCGATGACAATTTGGGAATCCAGTTGGTAAAGATCTCCGTGGCAATGTTTAAAAAGTTCCGGGAGTTTATCTTCAAATTTTTATCCGTTTCCCTGGGTTCCACAGCAGGCGAGGCACATCCGATCACCTGGCCGGTTTCGGCAAGCTGCTGACCGTAGACAGCAACAAAACCCTTGTAATTTCTCCTGTCGATCATCATGGGAAGATGATCACCGTTCACACCCAAATAAGGCAGCCTTCGTGTGATAAAAGCCTGATGCTTTACAGAATAAAGGCCGGTTTCAATGCCCATCTTCCCTGCAAAATCAGGCCCTTCAGGACCCAGAGCATTCACAAAGATTCCGGTCTGATATTCCACATATTCTTTGTTGTGGTTTCGCACCAGTACTTTGTAGGTATCGCCTTCCTTTTTTACATCGATTACCCTGCAGTCTTCCTCTACAGTACCGCCGTATTTTTCTCCGAGATGCCTGATCAGGTCAAGCACCCTGCCTGGTGTTGACTGCCAGCAGTTTTTTGCCACCAGCGCACCCTTGTAGGTTTCCAGGTTGGGATTGAAGTGGGGGGAAAGCTCTTTTCGGAAATCCTTCGGCTCAATCATATAAGCATCCGACCACTCCATGGATTTCTCCAGGATCCTGTATATTTCTTCGTTGTGGGCAAAAGTGACGTACCGGATTGGACGGTAATCGATGTTTGCGATCGCTTGTAGCTCCTGAAAAATTCGATTGTTGTTTTTTGCAATTTCGGAGAGTTCGGGAAGAGAAAAATTGGGACGACCTCCGGCAATATTCCTCCAGGAGGAGCCTCTGCCATAATTGATCAGCACCGGTTCTTGTTCCGCTTCGGCCAGGTACCGGAAAAGGGCACTGCCTCCTATTCCCCCACCGGCAACCAAAGACTGAACTCTGATCTTCTTCACATCACGATTAACGGACAAGGGCTGTATATTTTCATGAACATCCCCTGGATAGAGCTCACCCATGGAGATCTGATTTGACATGGGACCACGAGGAGTGGCTTCTCCAACTACTGATTTTCCATACTTAGGCAGTACCTGCTTCAGTCGTTTGATACAACGCTTACCGCGGCCGGCCCCCATGCCCAGACGGGTAGTATGCTTCACCTCGTCAACGCTGATGAACTTGCGATGGCCGATGACCTCCAATATATCATTCAGCTTCACGTCATCACAATGACAAATATACTGATCCGTTTCCAGTCCGCTGGCATAAGGCTCAAACTGCAGCGCTTCGGGGTAAGAGGCTTTAGCTATGAATCCACGTACCGTCATCAGCTCATCACCGTGGAGGTTATGCGATTTCACACGCGCAATATGGGTCTTGTTCGGTTTCCTAAAGATTTTTTCCACTTTGCCTTCTCCCTCCTGTTTCCCTTTATTATCTACGAGAAAAACAGCTGTTCCTTCTTCCGCCTCAATTTCCACAGGCAGGAATACCCAGTCCTTTTTCAGATTGTATCCAAAAATCGCTAGACCGGGACATTGATACACGCATTGCATGCAGCCTGTGCATTTCTCATAATCTATTTCCGGAGCCGTACTGGTCGATGACTTGGGGATGGCTCCGAAGGGGCATACAAAGGCGCAGGGATTACAAGCAAATCCATAGAGGCAGTCCAGAATCACAAAAGGTTTTTTCTCCCTCCTTTCTTTGGATGGCTTATAAGGCTCGTCAAGCACCCGCAACGGCTCCTGCTGCGAATCAATATATTCTTTGGAAATCTTCAGGTAATCTTCATATCGATACTTTTCTCCCATTTCTTCGAGAATTTCATAAGCCACCTGCTTACCCCTCAATACAGCGCTCGTACCCTCACCTATGCGGATGGCATCTCCCGCTCCGTGGCAGTTTCTTCCAAAAACCTCCCTGCCCTTGGTAAGCAATACATCATCAGAAATCAGACCTGTGCAGATGTTTATAGCGTCGAGGTTTTCAATCACTTTCTCAGTTCCGGGGATGGGCCGGAAATTTTCCGACTCTGCCACCACCGCACCTACAATACCGTCGTGGTTATCATTGGGTATGGCCTTTAAAAGCTGATGGGATGTGATGATGGGTATCCCCAGCCGCTGCACGCGGCTTGCCTGTACCGGGAAGCCCCCTTCCCGGGGAAGTGCTTCCAGGATGGCTTTGACATTGGCTCCAGCCTGCGTCAACTGGTAAGAAGTAAGATAGCCAATATTACCGGCTCCGACCGTCAAAACATTTTTCCCCAGCAGCGTTCGTTCGATGTTCATCATCTTTTGTACTACAGCGGCTGTATAAACGCCCGGAAGATCATCATTTTCAAAGGGAGGCATAAAAGGAACCGCGCCGGTGGCAATAACCAGATGGTTTGCATCCACAAAACAGATCTCCTCCGTTCTGATATTTTTAACGGCCAAACGCTTTTCTTCCAGAATATCCCATACGGTTGAGTTAAGAAAGATCCCGCTGTGATCCTCTCCGGCAAGCGCACCGGCAATTTCAAATCCACGCATGCCCCCGTACTTCTTTTCCTTTTCAAAGAAAAAGAACTGGTGGGTCTGCATCAAAAATTGGCCTCCCACCTCTTCATTATTATCGATCACCACATTGTCAAGCCGGTGGTCATTGAGTACTTCACGTGCTGCCAGCCCTGCAGGACCGGCCCCTATGATGGCCACATCCGTTTTATAAACATTCTGCGCCTGAGTGGTCAATACTTTTCTCTGCCGGGGTTCGTAATCGGAAGGAATCTCATGGAGGTCCCTCACATGATCCACCTGGGTGATACAGATACGCCTCACTTCTCCATCCACAATCATCTCGCAAGCACCACATTTCCCAATACCACATTCCAGGCTGCGGTTTCTTCCTTCCAGGCTGTGAGAATGTACGGGAAATCCGGCCTGATGTAAGGCCGCTGCTATGGTAAGACCCTTTTCACAGGTAACGGGATGTCCTTCATATAAAAAGGTAACGGTTACTCTTTTATCTATATCCAGAATGGGGTGTCCTGTAATGGGATACATTATAAAATTCCTTTAAATTTAAAGGAATGAAGGTCAAAAAACTGCCGGGATTTTTCAATGACTTTTATCAGGAGGATGATTTATAGGGGAAAAGAAAGAATTGATCGTTTTGGGAAGGAGGGATGGTATGAAACAGGTGTTTGAAAGGTAGTTCTTGGTGGTTGGAGCGGCTGGTTTCTGTGAGGGGACCAGGAAGTCACATCAATAAAATTTCAAATTACAAACATCCAAGTCTCAAATAATATTCAAATCTCAATCACCAAATTTCGAAACACTCCAGGCTACAGGCATCAATATCCTAACATAGAGAGTTTAGGTCATTTATGATTGGTTATTGGATATTATTTGTAATTTGGAATTTGGAATTTGCCTGCCTGCTGGCTGGCAGGGTGCTTATAATAGTTCACATTCCACTTGGGAATACCTACCACTGCCATTTCCATTAACAGTTTGCCTCTACTCACAGGAATTTCAGGTAGAAAAAGAGAATTTCAATATTACTCCTGCCAAATATATTTTGTCTCAAGATGAATGGGTTCGTCGAAGAACATGCGGGCAATGGATTCAAAATATTCGGTGTAATCCGACACGTAAAACACATGTTCCGGATTTTTCCGATCGTTAATCAAATTGTGTTTTTCCAGCAGATCCCTCAAGTGACGGGCGACGATATTGCCTGAATCAACCACGTCGACCTTAAAATCAAAAAATTTGCGGATCTGGTTCTTGATGATCGGATAGTGGGTGCACCCAAGAATGAGGGATTGTATATGCTCCAATTTTTTATCAGACAGGTAGGCTCTGATGATGGCGTTGCTGATGTCGTCGTAGACAAATCCTTCTTCGATCATGGGGACAAATAAGGGAGTAGCCATTGAACTCACTTGTATCTGTGGATCCTTTTCGATTATTTTTTGTTCGTAGGTACCGCTTTTTATGGTGGCCTTGGTTCCAATAACGCCAATTTTCCCTCCTGAAAAATGGCTGGTGATGTATTGAACCACCGGATCGATAACATTCACCAGGAAAACACTGTTGTTCAAATGGGTAAAAAGCTTATGATAGGCTACCGCAGATGCGGTATTACAGGCAATTAACACGACCTTAACATTTTTCTCAAGCAAAAAATCGGTAATGTGGGTGGAATACTTAATGATCGTTTCATTGGACTTATCTCCATAGGGTAGATGAGCCGTATCTCCGAAATAGATGATTCGTTCGTTGGGCAATAGATGTTTAATGGCGGAAGCTACAGTCAAACCGCCCACCCCTGAATCAAATATGCCTATCGGTTGTTCGGGTTTCAACATGATGGGAGAAAATGAAAAAAAGACCATCGCATCAGATGGTCTAAAATTCAACTTTCACAGATATTTATTGTATACCCAACTCTTCTTTAACCAGGGGCATTACATTCTCACTTTTTTCGGATTGATATACCAACGCGCCGGCACTGGTATCGAATATATAAATGTATCCTTCCTGTTCACCTACCCTTCTGATGGCTTTTTCGATACGTGCCATAAGCGGCTTGAGAAGTTCCTGCTGTTTTTGCTGCATATCCTGTTGAGCAGTTGATTGGAACTCCTGGATACGTTTCTGCATATCCTGTATTTCCTGCTGTTTGGATTTTCTCACCAACTGTGAATATTGAGACTGGTTTTCCTGGAATTGCTTAATCTTTTGGGTATACTCCTGCTGCATGGTTTGCATTTCCTTTTGGAGCATCTTCTGATACTCCTGCAATTCCTTTCTTATGCTGTCTCTTTCGGGCATCATACTCATAAGCTCAGATACATTAATGTGCCCGAATTTCAGATCCTGTGACTGTGCAAAACTCACAGCAGGAAAAATAACCGCTATTAATAATAATGTTAAAACAACTCTCTTCATAATTTTACTGATTTTTAAATATTGATTTATTGATTTTAATTGATCGCTTAATTTTTATATCCCAGTTCTTTCAGCACATCATCACTTTTATCGTAATTGGGATCTGTATAGAGCATGTTTGATTTACCGGCAGCATCAAAAATCACCGCATAATTCCCTCTGCTGGCAATGGTTTCAATGGCAGTATATACCTCTTCCTGTATGGGCCTGACCAGATCCTGTCTCTTCTGGTAAAGCTCGCCTTTCGGGCCGAAATATTTTCTCTGCAGATTCTGTATCTCTCCCCGCTTTTTATTGATTTCCTCTTGCCTTCTTTTTTTCATTTCATCTGTGAGCAGCACCTTTTCGCTTTGAAACTCCTTCTCCATTTCATCCAGCTCTTCCTTCATCGTTTCAAGCTCCTGCTGCCATTCATATGACAGTTGATCAAGCTTTTCCTGTGCAGCCTTATAGGCTGGAATGTTATTCAGTATATATTCCGTATTCACGTAAGCATATCGTTGCCCGTATGTCACCGAACCAATAAAAATCAACACAAGTATGAGCATCGATTTCCGCATAGGCAAGGAGTTTTAAAATTGCTGTCCAATGACAAAATGGAACTGCCCGCCGTTAGCATCGGGTCTTCCCGGTATATCATCAAATCCGTAACCCCAGTCGATCCCGAGTAATCCGAACATGGGGAGGAAAGCCCTTAGACCTATTCCCGCAGATCTTTTCAGAGATAAAGGATCGAACTCATCAAAGTTATACCAGGCATTCCCCGCCTCGGCAAAGGCCAATACGTAAATGGTGGCCTGCCGTTTAAGTGATACGGGATATCTCAGCTCCATATAAGTTCTTTCGTAAATGTTCCCGGCTTTTTTGCCGTTCACAATAGGAGTAAG
>CAYNPZ010000230.1:0-6036 GCA_964399175.1 uncultured Bacteroidales bacterium
ATCATCAAAAGGTTTTGTATTGACCATCTTTATTTGCAGATCAATGGTTGTGGGCTCCAGGAATTCATCTTCTGTACAGGAATGAAATCCTGCGGCCATAGCCATTATTAATCCGATTAATATAAGACGTTTCATATACGTTGATTTACGTGTCTTTGTTACAAAGACGAGCAAAACGGTTAAAAAGTTGTAATGCAGGATAATTTTTTAACTAAAACAATCCATGGATCTCTGCGTCGATTTTATCGATCACCTTGCGTAAATCTTCCTTGTTTTCGGAAAAGTTGAGATCATCCACGTTAATGGTAAGGAGTTTGCCCAGGTTGTAGCTATCTACCCAGGAATCGTACCTTTCGTTGAGCTTTTTCAGGTAATCCAGCCGGATGTTGTTTTCGTATTCTCTGCCTCTTTTCTGTATCTGGTTAACCAGTGTGGGAACGGATGCCCTCAGGTAGAGGATCAGTTCGGGCGGTTCGAGCAGGGAGGTCATCAGGTTGAAAAGGGAGAAGTAGGTTTCAAAATCCCGGGTAGACATCAGCCCCATGGAGTGCAGGTTGGGGGCAAAAATATGGGCGTCTTCATAAATGGTGCGGTCCTGGATGATCGTTTTTCCCGAGTTCCTAATCTTCAGAATCTGATTGAAGCGGGTGTTCAGGAAATAGATCTGCAGGTTGAACGACCATCGCTGCATGTCCTCATAAAAATCGATGAGGTATGGGTTTTCATCCACCTGTTCATAATGTGCCTCCCAGCCGTAATGTTTGGCCAGCAAGCCTGCCAGCGTAGTCTTGCCCGAACCGATGTTTCCTGCTATTGCTATATGCATCATGATTAAAAAAAGGGTTTAAGAATTGTTTTTTGATTCCATGACTGAACTGGGCTGGTCTTCAAAAAGTGAAGGGTAATCCTCATCAAATTTTTTGAGAATGGCATAGATGATGGTTTCCCTCATGAATCTGGACTGGTTTTTTATCTTGTATTTCCTGCAGTAGCGATTAATGGCATTGAGCTCTTTACGGTTGAACAATATGGATTTGCGATGGATGCGTTTCAGCTTTTCGTCCTTTTGTCTCTTAACCTTTTTCTTTTTCACAGATACAGCATTTTTAGGGTTTAACGGCTATAGATGTATAATGTATGGTTTTTTAACAGATAAAGGTTTTCTCTGCCTATTTTTGCATCATCCCAGTAATTGCTGCCTTTTGGCAGTTGTACAGCCTCTCTTTCACCATTTTTTCCGCTTATCCTGTTCAACAAACCTTCGTAAAAATAATAAATATTTCCGTTGAGGATTTGAATGTTATCAACATTTTTTAAAGGATAGCGATGAACCGGATTGCCAAACCGGTCGAAAACCAATGTACAGCAGTTTGGCAGATGACAATACAATTGCCTGCTCTTTTCAGTGATCCGGGGTGAGATGTTTTGTGTTTCTTCAATTTGAGGAATTACCGTAGTTTCGTTTGTAAGTTGAAGATTCGCGGTATAATGCTGTATCTGATTAAGGGTGTTGTTTAGCACCCAGAAGCCTCCCTTATGGGAAAGGCAGCATGAGCCGACATTGGTCAGGCCCAGCTCATCCAGGTTGACCGGGGAACGGATGGGAGACAGTGTTTTATCAAGAAATACAATATGGTTGAATGATTTGTGGTAAACGAGGATCTTTAAAGGATTGGAGACGTCATAGGAATGTACGGGCCCGAGAAAATTGTCGGTGTATTCGTATTGTTTTCCCGTTCCTGCCTGATATTTTATCAGTGTTTGGTTGCGCGTCCAGTACACGTTCCCCATGAGATCTACAGAAAATGTTTCTCCGTCTATTTTCAGTGTTTCAATCGGCTTGTCTGAGATGTTTTTACAAATCGCAGAAATAGATATAACTATAAATATAGGTATGAATGCTTTGGTCATAATCTCCAAATAAGACAATAATTATCCAACCTCATCCTTTATAAAGATCTGAGGATTTCAAAAAACAACATAGATAAAAAATTACAAATTCCAATACTCAAATCACAAATAAATTCTAATACTCAATTTTAAATGACCCAAACACTCCAGGTAAAAGTTTTTAGTTCTCTATTTTAGGACGTTTTGAATTTAGGTAATTGAAATTTGGTATTTGGTTCTTATTATAAAGCTTATTATGCCTTTATCCCTTTTCTCACACACAGATATCATGCTCCCATCTGTTTATTTAGTTCCAACAGGTCATCAATGTATTTCCTGTCATTGGATAGCCTGGGTACCTTATTTTGTCCACCCAGCTTGCCTCTTTTTTTCATCCACTGATAGAACAAACCCGGCTTGGCCATGTGAACAACCGGAGGGTCCAGCGTGATGTCCTTATACCTTTTGGCTTCGTAATCTGAATTGATCGATTGCAGAGATTCATCAAGCACTTTTTTAAAGTGTTCCAGATCATCCGGATCTTGCTCGAATTCTATCAGCCATTCATGTTTTCCTTTGGATTCCGTTCCCATATAAACAGGTGCACCGGTATATTCCTTGATCATTGCGCCGGTTTCGTTGCAGGCAGTTTTAAGCGCATTCTCTGCATTGTCAATAATCACCTCTTCTCCGAAAGCATTGATGAAATGTTTGGTCCGGCCGGTAACTTTGATTTTATGGGGATAAAGGCTGGTAAACTGAATGGTATCACCGATCATGTATCTCCAGAGTCCTCCGTTTGTAGATATTACAATAGCGTAGTTCTTGTCGGTTTCCACCTCATCAACGGTCAAAGCTTTGGGATGGTCCTTGCCCAGTTCCTCAGTCGGAACAAATTCATAGAAGACCCCGTAATCGAGCATCAGCAGCATATCTTTCTGCGTGGGGGAGTCCTGGATGGCAAAAAAGCCTTCGGAAGCATTGTATGCTTCCATATAATGGATATTATCCGAAGGAAGCAGTTTTCTGAAATGTTCCTTGTAGGGTTCGAAGCTTACGCCTCCGTGGACAAAAAGCTCTAGGTTGGGCCAAACTTCAAGTATGTTGTTTTTTCCTGTTTTTTTCAGTACGTGTTTAAGCAAAACAAGCATCCAGGAGGGCACGCCATTGATGTTGGTAATGTTTTCCTTTATGGTGGTTTCTGTTATCTTTTCCAGCTTTTCTTCCCATTCGGCCATCAGGGCTATGTCCTGACGGGGAGTTTTTACAAAGTAGGTCCAGAATGGAGCATTGTCAATCAAAATGGCAGATAAATCGCCGTAAAAACTTTTGTTGTGGATCTTGTTGATCTGCTGGCTTCCTCCCAGGGTCAGTCCTTTGCCTGAATAAAGGCGGCTGTTGGGATGATTGGAAAAGTAGATGGCCAGCGTATCCTTGCCGCCTCTGAAATGACAGTTTTCCAGTGATTCTTTGCTCACGGGTATGAATTTGCTTTTATCACTCGTAGTCCCTGATGATTTGGCAAACCACCGGATGATTCCAGGCCAGACCACATCCCTTTCTCCCTGCAACAACCGGTCAATATAGGGTTTCATCTCTTCATACCGGTTTACCGGTACGCGGTCCTGAAAATCTTTAATGCTCTCAACCGACGAATAATCATGTTTTATTCCCCATTCCGTTTTTTCTGCTTTGCCGAGCAGTCTAAAAAGTTGTTCCTGCTGAACATTCATAGGATGATTCTTGAACAGTTCAATCTGATACATCCTTTTTACATTAAGCCAGTTGACTAGCGAATTGATAATTTGCATGATTCCTTATTATTTGCTGAATATCCAAATATATGGATAAAAATTTGAACTTTGAATTTTTGAATTAAAATATATATTTACTTCCCCTTGGTTATTTCAACGATTTTACCCATGACTGGTATTATTCCATGAAGCTTTTTGCTGAGCTCCAATTTCATAAAGGATTTCGAGCCCTCTTTTTAAGCGATTATCGGGATGGGCAAAATTCATTCCCACCACATGATTATCCACAAAATCATGATAATAAAAAGATAAAGGAAATAAGGCTACTTTGAATTCGGAGATGAGATCCGTGACGAATTCGGTATCTTTTTTATTACTGATCCCGTCGAAGTTGAGTAGCTGAAAGTAGGTGCCTTTGGTTTCTACCAGCCCGAACCGCGTATTTTTGAGGTATTCCTGAACGAGTGATCTTTTCGATTCATATTTATCCTTTATGGCATGTACGCTGATTCCTTCCTTAAGATAATCCGCCAGAGCATGCTGAAAAGGAGTGTTCACGGAATTGATCTGAAAGATATGGGTTTTCCGCAGTTCACTGGAATATTTTTCCGGAGCAATGCAGTATCCGATTTTCCACCCGGGAATGTTGAATAGCTTACCGAACGATGATACCACGATGCTTCTTTTATATAGCTCGGGGATCTGAAGAATGCTTTGGTGCTCGTTATCTCCGAATATAAAATGTTCAAATACTTCATCGCTCAAGATGGTGATCTGTGTTCCGTTAACGATTTTCTTAAGCCGTTGAAGGTCGTTTTTCGAAAGCAGCGTTCCCGTTGGGTTGTGCGGGCTGTTGATGATGATCATCTTGGTTCTCACGTTGATCACTTTTTGTAGTTCTGAGCAGTCAATATGGTAATCTGGCAGTTTCAGGGGGACATAGATGGGCCTCCCACCCACATTCTGAATGGAAGGTACATAGCTTTTATAGGCCGGCTCGAAGACCACCACCTCATCATCCTCTGATATCATTGAGCTGATTGCGGTATGAATCGCCTGGTTGGCTCCGGCTGTTATGGTAATTTCATTAAAAGGGTCCACCTGGGTGTTGTAGTCATCCCTTACCTTCTTCGCTATTTGCTCCCTTAATTCATAAACTCCGTATGGAGGGGCATAATGATTATAACCATTGGTAATATAATGTTGCGCAAGTGCCGCAAGTCTTTGAGGGCAATCACTGTTTTGGGGCTGAACCAGGTTGATTGCATCATATTCATTTGATTTGTCCGTAATGATCGAAAAAAGATCTTTTGTGCTGTCTTTGAGTTTATTTCCAAACATTGTCCCTCCTTTTGTAAAAATGAGGGTAAAATTAAAAATTATTCAGTCTTGTGAAACCATTGTGTGCTGCTACTGGAACATGTTTGTCAATAATTTTCTGCCCTTCGCCAAAAATGATCTAACGAAAGGTTTCCTTAAGTATTTCGAACGATTTGATATGCCCCATTCCCGGATTGTGTAGATAGTAGAAATCCAGCAACCCATGAAGGATCTGAAGCCTGTTTTCCCTTTTTATTCGGAGGTCCTGGTGTTGTTTGCCGGAAGGATTTAAGAGCTGGTGAAGATACGCGCTGTTGGGTTGTTCTAAATAGTGATTATGAACCGGTTTTAAAGAGGTGAACTTTCCGTTCTGCATGTCGAAATAGGGCAGGGAAGGGTTGTAGTTGTTCTGTGGGAAAAATCCAAGATATTTGGTAAGGTGAAGCAGGAAATAGAGGTGAAAATTCCCGATCCCTTCTTCTTTGAGATCAAGCATTTTGATGTGATTGAACAGGAAACCGAACAAGTCGGGATTGGATTCTTCTTCCTGAAGCGATTTATAAAGCACCTCGGCAATGAAGAGGGCAATGGTTCTCTTCCTGTAATCGTTCGGTAGGGACTGGAAGGGATAAGCATTGGTGGCTTCCCTGATCTTCTGAAGCTCTCTTTGTTCTTTGTAGTAAACTTCAAGCTCGGTCAGGAAGAGGGGTTGAAACAGGTTGAGGTTCATTTTGGAGTTTTTTCTCCGTATACCCTGAAGCATAAAGGGAAGCCTCCCAAAAGCCTCGGTGTAGGCGGTAAGTATCACGCTCGTATCGGAGTATTTGATGTGATGTAAGGCTATTGCCCTGGTTTTAGCGATCATTTAAATAATATATTGAAATATCAAGTTCCAAATCTCAAATGACAAATAATCTCGAGTAACCAATTTCAAATGTTCCAAACTTATCCATCGGAGTTTTGTATTTTGTTCATTGGAATTTTGGTATTATTTGTTATTTGAAATTTACAATATCTTTCTACATGCATTTTTAGCCCGAATAATTCAAGAATTATTCCTGTCTCCGACAGC
>CAYNPZ010000231.1:0-6001 GCA_964399175.1 uncultured Bacteroidales bacterium
CGATGATTGGAATAAAAGCTATACCATAATTAAAAAGATAGTTAATCCCTTATCAGGTTTATTTTTGGTTTGAATGGGTTGCCTGAGCATGCTATATTTCTATATTTTGCGGACCGATTTTTCCAGAAACGATTTCTAAATATCCCTTTTACTGTACAATTTGAGCAGAATAAACTTTAATTTGTATATTATTTAATAAAATAATTGAATAATTGAAGAATTGTTTTATATTTGTACCACATATTAATGAAAGAAAAGTTGAATTTAAAACTTTAAGACTATGAAGACACAAACTTTTAAATCCACCGTAGCGATTATCTCGGTGATTTTCTTAACGGGAATAATCAGCAGTTTCACCTTCGGGCAAAGGTCCGGGGATTATGAAGTTGGCCATATTCCTGATCTTTCAGGGAACCAGGTAGAGCAGATTGAAGATTTGAGAGAAGGACATTTTCAAACTATGGATTCTCTCCGGACAAAGTATAGGGCAGCCATTAGCCGGGATAAAAAGGAACAAGTCAGACTACAAATGGCTGAGGAAAGGCTGGAGCATCGTAATAATGTAAAAACTCTGCTGAACCAGGAACAAAAAGCGTATTACAGCGAGCATTTAAGCGGTTACTCAAAATGGAATTGCCCGATGTGGCAGGGTGAAGGAAGGATGGGTATGAGACATGGTAATACCCGTGGATACCGTGGTGGTCATTGTCCGATGCGGTAACGCATTATTTTAGAGGGGTATACAATAGGATTATCTGATGATTTGAATCATTGATATGGAATCACAATAAAGGGGAAAAATCTGATTATATACCCTTCTTCACCCGTCAATTGAAAAAACAAAAAAAAGTATATGACAGAAAAAGCATACAAAAACAATTTGTACGAAGGACTTTCAAAACTCATGAAGGCGCTTGCAAATCCCATACGTTTAGAGATCATAGAGATGCTTTCCCAGGGAGAAAAAAGCGTGGAAGGTGTGGTGAAAGCCACAGGCATAACCTTTGCCAATGCCTCCCAGCATTTGCAGGTGCTAAAAAACAATAACATAGTCAAAACCCGAAAGGAGGGTCACTATGTGTATTATTCCATTGCCAGCAATGAATTTTTAACCTGCTATCAGAATATCATAGACTATGGCATCCGGGAGATTGCAGAGCTTGAAAGAACATTGAACAAGCACCGGGAGGAATATCAGACATCAGGGGCTGTCAGCCTGGAAGAGCTCGAAGAGAAGATTCAAAGGGAAGATGTGCTGGTCATAGATGTCCGCCCGCATATTGAATACGAGTTCGGACACATTCCCGGCGCTGAATCTTTACCCGTGAATGGGTTGCTGGATAAGCTCAATGAACTTCCAAAAGACAAGGAGATCATTGCTTACTGCCGTGGGCCGTTTTGTGCCCTGTCCGATGAAGCGGTGAAAATACTGCGGGAGAGAGGCTATAAGGCAGAAAGATTACACGAAGGGTACCCGGAATGGAAAATGAAGCATTTAAGAAAATAATTTATGGAGGAACCTGTATATCTTGATTATAATGCAACAACCCCTATAGACCCCGAAGTTGCAGAGGAAATGATACCCTATATACGAACAGGGTTTGGTAATCCTTCCAGTTCATATGAGCCAGGAAGAAAAGCCAAAGAAGCCATAGAAAAGGCCAGGGAACAAACAGCAGGCTTGATTCAGGCTAGTCCTGATGAGATCATTTTTACCAGTGGAGGTACTGAATCCAACAATCATGCTTTACGCGGAACGGCGTTTAAATATAAAGAGCAAGGCAAGCATATCATTACTACCTCAATCGAACATCCTTCGGTGGAGGAGGTATGTAAATACCTGGAATCGGAAGGTTTTGAGGTAACCTGGCTGCAGGTGAACAATAGGGGTGAGGTAGATCCGGGGGATGTGGAAGAAGCCATCCGCCCGGATACCATTCTGATCTCTATCATGCATGCTAACAACGAGGTGGGAACCATTCAGCCTGTAGAAGAAATAGCTGCTGTTGCCAGAAAAAATGGAGTTTTGTTTCACACGGATGCTTCTCAATCCGCTGGGAAAATTCCTGTAAATGTAGAACATCTGGGTGTTGATCTATTAACGCTGGCCGGGCACAAATTTTATGCGCCAAAAGGCATTGGAGCGCTCTATATTCGTGAAGGTATCTTCCTGGAAAACCTTCTGTACGGAGGCGGACAGGAGAAAGGGAATAGACCGGGTACAGAAAACACATCCCAGAGCGTGGGTCTGGGTAAAGCAGCCGAAACAGCCCGACAGGAGCTTGGCGCAAACAGAGAACACATGTGGGAGCTGCGCGAACACTTGGTGGAAGGATTAATAAATCAGATGGGTAATCAGGTAATTCTGAATACCGATCTGGATAACAGTCTGCCCAATACCTTAAGTGTAGCCTTTGATAAGGTGGAAGCGCATACATTGGCTTCATTGCTCAGCAACGATGTGCTTATATCAACCGGTTCGGCCTGTCATGCAGAAATCACAGAAATTTCTCCCGTGCTTGAAGCAATGAATGTTCAAAAAATGACTGCCGCGGGAACCGTGAGAATTTCCATAGGAAAATACACCACAACAGAAGAGATTGATTATACGATCAGGATAATTACTGAAACCGTAAGAAAATTAAGTTAGTTTAGAATTATAAAATATGTGCTTATGAAGACAATACACTGCTATAAAAACAAAAATTTAATTGCAGGATCAAAATTTCTTTTGTTCCTTATTTTTATAATTTTTATTACCCATCCTTTAAAGGCGCAGGATGGTGGAGAAACCTCAGGAAGTGAATCGCAGGCATCCTATCCCGACCTCACACCGGCCGGGTTTCTGCAGACGCATTTCAGTGCCGACGATGTAGCGGATAACCCTGCAAATTTTTCCATTCACAGAGCCAGAATGGGTTTCACGGGGAATTTGAGCGAAAACATCAAGCTCAATTTGATAATAGGAGCTACAGAACCGCCGAACAATTCACCGGCCCTGGTGAATGCCTTTACCGATTTTACCATCGATCCGCTTTTTAATCTGAGGGCAGGCCAGTTTTTTGCCCCGTTCGGGCTGGAAGGTCCTTCACCCATCACTGTGAATCCGGCGATTGAGCGGGCCTTTTCTACACGAAGAATGAATCCGTTCAGGATGTTCAGAGACATTGGGGTGATGGCCTACGGGGAACATTCTATCTTTGGTTATTCTGTGGCCATCATGAACGGACGCGGGGCCAATGTCCTGGCAAATTCAAATTCCAAAGATATTGTCGGACGCGTGGATCTTGCACCGGTGGATAACCTGATGGCCGGTATTTCTGCTCATTTGGGCACTTATGAAACCGGGACGTTTGACAGACTTTCCCGTCAACGATGGGGCCTTCATGCCGAATATCAGCAGTCGCCGTTACTACTGCGAGGAGAATATTTCATCCGTGACAGAGAAATTACACCGGATCACAGGGCCCAATCCAACGGCGGGTATCTGCTTGCAAAATATGAAATCTCTGAGGAATGGGAGGCCATTGGTAGATACGATCATTTCAGCCCGGAAGGCGAAGGTGATCCCTACCAGGGATTCACCCTGGGACCCAATTACCAGCTCGGACCGAATACCCAGCTTTCACTGAACGGCATTTTGTATACCCCGTTAAATGATGATGCCATGCATAACCTTTTGAACATGCAGTTGCAGATGGTTTTATAAAAATTCTTATAACCCTTAAAAATTAATTATTTATGAAAATTTTAATCGTTATCAACGACGCACCTTACGGAACAGAAAAGGCTTACAACGCGTTACGTCTTGCCAATCAGCTTGGTAAGGAACACAAAGACACGGAAGTTCGGATATTCCTGATGGCAGATGCTGTTTTTTGCGCCATACCAGGCCAAAACACCCCTGATGGGTATTACAACATCGAACGGTTCCTAAAAGGTGCAATCAAAAAAGGCGCTAAAGTGAAGTTATGTGGTACATGCACCGATGCAAGGGGTCTAAAAAACATGACGCTCATTGAAGGGACAGAGATCAGCACACTGGCAGAGTTCACCAACTGGGTGGTTGATAGTGATCAAGTGATAACGTTCTAATTAGTGTTTGTCCATAAAGTCAAAGAAATTTGAAAGAGTCTCATCTGGAATGTTCGCTGGCAAGGCTTGCGAGTTTTGAATGCCAAATGTAGAGACGTACGGCCGTACGTCTCTACTAGATATAATTGACTGGCATGAAAAAAATGGCGTAACGCAGCCAGCGGATATTTTAGACAGACTCTAATTAGACTCTGTCTATATACTCTAGGTTAAATTGAATAAAACACCCATATCAAATTCCAAATCAAAAATAAATGAGAAAGTTCATCCCCATCATTGAAAACAAGGCTCCGGGAGAGCCATCCGTCTTTTTACCGGAAAATTTACTTCGCGAAGCCAGACGCCAAAAGGACATTCCGGAAGGCAACGTACCGGAAGTATGTGTTCTGGACCCCGATGGGGATCTGGCAGATTACCTTATGGAAAAAGGACATGCCCGGATCAACAAGTTCTGGGCATGTTTCCATTCTTCCATGTATTCTTTTTATATAGAAGGTAAAGAAATTGGCATTGTTCCAAGAATAGTAGGCGCACCCTATGCCGTATTGGTTGCAGAACAACTATTTGTATCAGGTTGCAAATGGCTTGTCAGCATCACGTCTGCCGGCATTATCAATCAGCCTTCCTCTGATAAACACTTTGCCCTGATTACAGAGGCTATCAGAGATGAAGGAACGAGCTACCATTATTTACCAAAAGAAGATAGGGCAATTATACCAGCCGGTATTTATGAAAAATTGAATCATCTAAAGGCAACCGATTTTCAATATTGGTTCGATGCCATTAGCTGGACTACCGATGCCCCTTACAGAGAAACCCAATTCGCTATCTCTGCCATGCAAAAGAAGGGTGTTACATGTGTGGAGATGGAGGCATCAGCGTTATATGCATTGGCCCAGGCCAAAGACAAAGCAATAGTTTGTTTTGCGCATATTACGAATACCATGGCACAACAGCATGGGGATTTTGAAAAAGGTGAGCATTCAGGAAGTCTTGACACTTTGGAATTATTAAAAGAAGTAATACAAAAGATCGATCATTAGAGATTTTATCAAATTATTTTGATGAATCAATAATCTCATTTATAAAAAGTGAGTATATCAATTGTTTAGGGAGTCCACCAGCTCATTTTTTCTTACAGCATAAAAGTGCGCATTTTGAACAAAAATTTACAGCAATCCTTCCTTTTTTAAAGTTGGTTTTTCCATCATGAACAACAAGGTTTTTCCATTGAGATATAACCTTAACCATTTGGAATACGTTATAGAAAGAAAAATTATGAAAAAGATTACAATTTTCGTAGGTATTCTGCTGACAGGCTTATTTGTGATCTTCCTGGCGAAAAATGAAAGCAAGGCCCAGTCTGCTGCCGGCCCCAAAATGGTGTTTAAGGCAGAGGAAAACCGCATTGACCTGGACACCTTACGGTTAGAATTCATGGAAGACATCCGGCTGGAAATTGAATTTGAGAATAAGGGCAATAAACCCCTTATTGTTCATAAGGTTAATGGATGCTGTGGCACTAATATCAAGAAGTGGACTGAAAGACCCTTACGACCCGGTGAAAAAGGTACCATTGTTGTGCAATTCAGGGAACCTGCCAAGCCGCATCGAATCAGCCGTACCGTTAAAGCTTTGTCAAATGATCCGAAAGGTGCAAAAACAGTAAGCATCGAGGGTATCGTTCAGGAGAAGGAGGACGGATCGATCCAGCTTGGGGATAAGGATTAATTGCATTCCGGATGATTGGTGATCAATTCTGCCTTTCTGGAATACAGCATTTCCTCTGGAATATATACGGGATATTGGAACACAACCTGATATTTTCACCCCATCATAAAGATTTACACTATCTTACAGAAGAAATTACTGTTTTCCTGAATAATAAACAATCTTATTTTCCGAA
>CAYNPZ010000232.1:0-5981 GCA_964399175.1 uncultured Bacteroidales bacterium
TTCTTCGTTGAACCAGTCGCTGCGGACTTCGTTGTCGGAGGAAACAAAACGGGCCTGGGGATTTTGCTGTTTGCAGATATTATAGAGCACCTTGCCGTTGGAGGAATTTTTCCCTGCTACAAAGACGATCTTATCGTGAGAGCGGCAGAACTTTTCCAGCTCCTGCCGGCGATTGGAAACCTGGCGGCAGATCGAATCCCGTACCTTAACTTCTTTGCCCCGGCTTTTCAGATAATCGACAACTTTATAGAATTCATCGAGGCTCATGGTCGTCTGGCTGAAGAGGGTAAGCTTCTCCGGGATGTCTTTCTCCTTAAGTTCTTCCAGTGATTGAAAAACCCCAGCCTGGTTGCCGGTCTGTCCGCTCAGTCCAATAACTTCAGGGTGGTTGTGTTTGCCAAAGATGAAAATGTTTTCCCCGTTATCATAAGCTTTTTTGATGTCCCTTTGAAGTTTCAGGATGATCGGACAGGAAGCATCCACGAGCCGGTTATCATGCTCCCTGGCTTTGCTGTAGCTTTCAGGAGGCTCGCCATGAGCCCTGAACAGGATGTTCTTACCTTTGAATTTGTGGAGATCCTCATGGTTGATGGTAATCAGACCTTTTTTCTTCAGTCGGTTCACTTCCTCGTCGTTATGGACGATCTGACCCACACAGTAAACCACTTCCCCCTGGTCCAGGAGTTCTTCGGCTTTTTCTATCGCACGGATCACGCCAAAACAAAATCCCGATCGGTCATCTATTTCCGTTTTGAGCCTCAGCTTGCCTTTTCCGGTCATATTGCCTGAATATTTCGTACAGCGAAAAATTGATGAACAGCAAACTTAACAAATATACCGCATCTTCTACAGGTATACTATAAATTCTTAAACTCAGATTTTCTTCATTGTTGTACAACACGACCGGTAATTTTGTTAAAACGCCGTTGATCAATAGGAATGGAAACAGGGAAACCAGGTATCCCTTGAAGAAGTTTGAAAGGTGAAAGGCGATGGATCTTCTGTTGGCTATAATTAACAGGATGATAGCAGCCAGCACAAAGCTGACAAAGGTATAGGTAAGATGAATCGTTGCCAGGCCCATGATTAAAAGTATTGTGGCCAGTGTCATGGTGATGTACCGGATATATCGGAAGAAGATCCTGCCTGCAAAGTATTTCATGGTTTCATAAATGAAAAAGCAGGCATAGGGAATGACAAAGAAGAACAGCCATTCTTCAATGGGCAGTCCCAGAATATATAGGCCGATGGTATGATCGTGACTGAAGGACCACACGTTATGTTTTTCAAACAATACGTCCCATATAAGAAATGGAATGGCCGTGAGGATGATGGCCGGAAGGATATATTTCAGCTTTGTATAAAAGCGCAACCGGTGTTCAAAGCTTTTTGCCAATGGGTAAGCAATGCTAATAATTAGAAGGGATAAGTATGTAAAATTACTGATGTTCATAAGATTTAAAACAGGTTCATTGAATTGCGTAAGTATGCCTGGAACAGCAAATATACCTTTCGGCTGTTGGGTATCCTCACCCTACCGTTCATCAAGACATTGGGTTCCGAATCCCGTATCTTTCTGAATAGCCTCTGGTAGTAGATGTAAGCCAGGTAAACCCCAAAGCGCGCTCTTTTATTGAGCATTTTGATGCCCTGGTAAGCTTCTTCAAAATCATGCCTGATTTCTTCCTCGATCTTCCTTTTTACTTCAGTGGTAAACCCGTTGTTACTGATGTCAGAAAAATAGATCCGCTCCCGGTCGGAATAATCGCTTTGTATATCCCTGAGGAAGTTCACTTTCTGAAAAGCTTCTCCCAGTTTGCGGGCATAATACTTCATTGATTCATATTTTTCATTATCGTCGTGGTAAAAGACACGAAGACACATAAGACCTACCACTTCAGCGGAACCGTAGATATAGCTTTTTACTTTATCCTTGGCATAGTTGTGGTTGTAAAGATCCATCCGCATGCTTTCCAGGAAGGCATCAATGTGCTCCCGTTCTATTCCATACTGGTTAACGATCATCTGGAAACTGTCCAGGATCGGGTTGGTGCTGATCCCCCTTTCTATAGCCTTGTGGGTGTCTTCTATGAATTCCTCCAGCATTGTTTCCCGGGGATAGCCGTAAAAGGTATCCACAATTTCGTCGGCATAACGAACAAATCCGTAAATTGCGAAGATCGGGCCGCGTATCTTCCTGCTCAGCATCCTCACCCCGAGAGAAAATGAGGTACTGTAATTTATTGTTGTGATCCTACTTAACTGCAGGTTGTTTTTTGTGTAAAGTTCTCTGCTCATGGTTGATTCTTTTTGTTACAAGTTGTGAACTAATAACTGCCATGGGTAGTCCCGTTCCGGGGACTGTGGATGATCCCACGTAATATACATTTTTAAATGCTTCATCTCTGTTGTTGGGCCTGAAACCACCCACCTGGTTAAGATCATGGGCCAGTCCGAGACCGCTTCCTTTATACAGGTTGAACGTGTTTTTCCAGTTTACCGGGTCCAGGATGGTTTTGGATACCAGGTTGGACTTGATGTCAAAGCCAATCCGATCCGAAAGATCGGTAATGATGTTGTCGGCCAGCTCTTCCCGGTCGCTCCAGTCGGGTTTATAACGCAGATCAGGCACCGGGCAGAGGATGAAAAGCGCTTCATGACCCGGGGGTGCAGTATTTTCATTGTGTCTGGATGGCACATTCAGATAATAGTAGGGCTTTTCAAGGCTGATGCTGTTTTTGAATATTTTTCCTGCATATTCCTTAAAGTTGTTGCCCAGGAAGTAGTTGTGATGGTTAATGTTATCCAGCTTGCCTTTAATTCCCAGATACATGGTGAAAGGCCCCAGGGTCCATTTCTTACGATCCAGTTTTTCTTCCTGATACTGTTTCCGGTTGAATATCTTCCCGCGGAACCAGGCGGCATCCGAATTGACCACAAAAAGATCGGCTTCCCAGCGATTGTCTTCCTGGTCAATGAATCCTTTTACCTTTCCGTTTTCCTCATAATAATCTACGATTTCTGTATTGTAATGAACTGAGATATCCTGCTTTTCCATCTCGTTCAGCAATCCTTCCACTATCTTGTACATGCCGCCTTTCACATTGTAATATCCGTCGTGCTCCAGTTCGGTATAGGTAAGCATGCTGAAAACCGCCGGTGTGTCGAATGGTGTTGCGCCAAGGAAAAATGCCACCAGGGAAAAGATGACCTTCACTTCATAGGAAGTAAAGTATTTTTCCATTTCCTTCCACATGCTACGAAACATCTTGGGTGCATTTCTTACAGGTACCTTGGTGAGCTGGAAAAGATATTCGGGCAGGCTCCTGAAATTTTTCTTCACAATGCGGTATTCCGTGTCGTGATAGATTGTACCGGCACTTTTAAGAAATCTCCTCATCTTATCGGCAAAGCCTGGTTCGATATCCCTGAACTCCCGGGCCAGCTTGTCGATGTCCTTGTAAATGGTAAAGAAGCGATCAGAGCCGGAAAAGTTGACCTGGTATAAAGGGTCGAGCTCCACAAATTCAAAGGGCATATCGATATTCATGTAATCGATGAATTCCTTAAATTCATAGCTCATACTGAAAAAAGTGGGCGCCATATCAAATGTAAACCCGTCTTTTTTCAGTTGATTCATCCTGCCACCAGCCTGATGATATTTTTCTACCATTTCTACCTTATATCCATCTTTCGCAAGTCGCAGGGCAGTGGTTAAACCCCCCAGGCCGGATCCGATAACAAGGACTTTCTTTTTCATTTGTTTTATTTTACGTATTTTCGTGTATAAACAAAAAGGAATATTTCTTTGTTTAAATTTGTTAATTGTTTTTTAAACAATTTGGACAATAAATTTGACTGTAAATTAATAAAAATTATGATTAAATGAAATATCAGGTCGGAATCATCGGAGCGGGTATCGGGGGAATGGCTACGGCCATTCGCCTGGCCTGTGAAGGATTTCGCGTTACTGTTTTTGAAAAAAATGAAATGGCCGGTGGCAAGGTTGGTGAATTCAGGGAAAATGGATTTCGGTTTGACATGGGGCCCACCGTTTTTACCTTACCTGAACTGATCGATGAATTGTTCCATAAGGCAGGGAAGGATCCTTCGAAGTATATTTCCTACAAAGCACTGGAGCAAAGCTGCAGATATTTTTATGAGGACGGCACAGTCATTGATGCCTGGGCCGATCCGGATCGTTTTGCTGAAGAACTGGCATTAAAAACCGGTGAGCCACCTGAGAACATTCACAAGTTTCTCAAAAAAAGCAAAGAATTGTACGACCTGACGGCCAACATTTTTGTTTTCAATTCCATTCACGATCCCAGGGATTTATTAACCAAAGATGTATTAAAGGGATTATTGAACTTCCACAGGATTGATGCGTTTAAAACGATGCATGAAGCGAACCGTAAATGGTTCAGCAGCGATAAGGTGGTGCAGCTCTTCGACCGTTATGCCACTTATAACGGATCAAGTCCTTTTCGCGCGCCTGGTACACTGAATATTATACCTCATCTGGAGCACAACCGGGGCGTATATTTTCCCGAAAAGGGAATGTATTCAGTTGTGGAGGCATTACAGAAGCTGGCTGAATCACTAGGCGTGGAATTCCGTTTCAATACACCGGTAAAAAAGCTGGAAGCAGGAGAAAAGGAAGTAAAAAGCATAATAACAGATAACGGTGAATACCACTTAGATTATTTGGTGAATGATTCCGACGTGAATTTTTTTTATTCTAATTTGTTGAGAGATCAAAAATATTTAAAAAAACACCTGAAACATGAGAAGTCTTCTTCGGCTGTAATTTTTTTCTGGGGCATAATGAACCGTTTTCCTCAAATGAAGCTTCATAATATATTGTTTTCAAAAGATTACGCCTCGGAATTCAATCATCTCTTTAACAAAAAGCTTATTCACCGCGACCCCACCGTGTATATTTTTATCGGTTCCAAAGCTGTTGAGGACGATGCCCCGGTAGGAAGCGAAAACTGGTATGTGATGGTCAATGCACCGGAGAATACCGGGCAGAACTGGTCCAAGCTGATCAAGAACGTCAGGAGGGATATTGTAGTCAAGCTTAACCGTATGTTGGGTATCAACATCGAACGGTTTATTGCCTACGAAAGGGTCATGTATCCCGGCACCATTGAGGAACGTACTTCATCCTGGCGGGGTGCGCTATATGGGAACAGTTCGAATGGCAGGTATGCTGCCTTCAATCGACATCCAAATTTCAGCAAAAAATACAGGAACCTTTTCTTTACAGGCGGCAGCGTGCATCCCGGTGGTGGCATACCGCTTTGCCTGGCTTCTGCAAAAATCGTGGAAGATAAAATCAAGAAAAGATGAAGCATCTGAATAATAGGTTGGTGCTTGTGGCCCGGATCTTCCTTTTTGTCATCTATCTTGTTGGAATTGTGGGAATTAGCATACCTTCCCTAAGGGGGGCTTTTGCGATACTGACACCATATACACTTCTTATCAGTGCAGGGATTTTGTTTGCCTTTCACCGGAAATGGAATTTGCGGTTTATCGCTGCCATCATTGTGATTGCACTGGCGGGTTTTGTGGTTGAAGTGCTCGGGGTGCAAACAGGCGTCATTTTTGGTGAATATTCCTATGGTCCGGTGCTTGGCATAAAGCTTTATCAAGTTCCCTTGATAATAGCACTTAATTGGTTGATGCTAATCTATTGCAGTTATAGTATTGCAGGGAAGCTTTTCCGGTCTGCTTTACCCAGAATAGCTGTAGCTGCTGCATTGATGGTGGGAATGGACTTGTTGATGGAACCGGTCGCCATTGCACTGAATATGTGGGACTGGGAGGCCGCGGCTCCGCCGTTTCAGAATTATGCCGCATGGTTTGCAATAGCATTCGTGTTTGCCGGTTTAATACATTATTTGAAGATAGAAGTAGTGAACCCACTGGCCGGATATTTGTTTTTCTATCTGGTAATGTTCTTTGGAGTGTTGAAT
>CAYNPZ010000233.1:0-5976 GCA_964399175.1 uncultured Bacteroidales bacterium
GCCAACGGAAAAGGAGCTTTCATCGGTGCAATAATAGGCATTGGGATTGTGGTGCCATAAGGTACACCTCCGATATCACCTTTGTCCTTTATGCCCTGATAGGAATAATAGTCAGCTTTATCGTCGGCTATGTTGCCAGTTTGTTTTTTAAGCAAGATAAGGACATCATTGCCCATACCATTTACAGCAGAAAATACCGTGAGTAAAATAAATAAAAAACAGGATAATATGAAAACAACGCATCTCAAATGGATTATAAGCTTTGTTGGAGTAATCATACTCTCATTACACCCTCTAAAGGCTCAAAATAAGTCAGCACCTTCCGGTGAACCGGCAGGCAAACCCATATTCATTAGCGGAACCAATGGGTATCACACGTATCGAATCCCATCAATTGCCGTAACGAATGAGGGTACCGTTCTGGCTTTTTGCGAGGGCAGGAAATATAGCCGCAGTGATCATGGGAACATCGACATTCTGTTGAAGCGCTCAGTGGATGGCGGCAAAACCTGGTCACAACAAAAAATTGTATATGAAGAAGGAGATACGGCAAAAATAACCATTGGTAATCCCTGTGTTGTGGTGGACCGGGAAACCAATCATATCTGGCTTACATTCTGCCGGAATAACAACCGTGTGTTTGTAACGTCAAGTGAAGATGAGGGAAAAACCTGGAGTGATCCCCGGGAAATTACATCGAAGGTAAAAAGAGACAACTGGGGGTGGTATGCCACCGGGCCTGGCAGCGGCATTCAGATACAACATGGAAAATATAAAGGGCGCCTCGTCATTCCCTGTGATCATGTCACAGAAAAGAGTGAACGTCGTTATTCACATGTAATCTATTCGGATGATCATGGCAAAACCTGGCAGCTTGGAGGCATAAGTCCACAAGATCAGGTCAATGAATGCGAAGTAGTAGAACTTGCTGAGGGACGGCTTATGCTCAACATGCGCAACTATGATCGTTCACAGACAGCCCGGCAGGTTGCCTATAGCGATGATGGGGGTATCACCTGGAAAAACCAGCATTTCGATAAAGAATTGACCGAACCCATCTGCCAGGCTGCCATCGAACGGCATACCTGGCCTGCAAAAGGCCAGCGGGGAGTGATCCTGTTCAGCAATCCCGATCATCCGGATAAAAGGGTGAACATGACCGTAAAGGCCAGCTTTGATGGAGGGAACACCTGGTCTAAGAAAAAGGTTCTTCATAGCGGTCCCGGCGCCTATTCCGACCTGGCTGTGCTGCCGAACAACGATATTGCCTGCCTGTATGAAGCAGGAGAGGAGCATCCTTACGAGACCATTACCTATGCAAGGTTTCCGCTTTCTATACTTAAGGATCCGGGTCAGATACCTGTTGTGGATATCTCACAGGACACCAGCCGCCAGGTGATTGTTGCCAGGGGTACCGAAGAAACCTATCAGGGACATCCTACCACGCTGCTGATGCCCGACGACAAAACCATGTTCGCTGTCTGGAGTATCGGTCACGGTGGACATGCAGGTCCCATGGCCAAAAGTGAGGACGAAGGCCTGACCTGGACAAGAATAGACGACCGGCTCCCGGAAGGCTTCACCGATCATGAGAACTGCCCCAGCATCTATCGCATGGTAGATCCTCAGGGGCAGGAGCGCTTGTGGGTATATTCTGCCTGGCCCAATATGCCGCGTATCGTCAGTGAAGACGGCGGCAAAACATGGAAGGAGCTGGAACCGCTGGGTGAGAAATTCAGGTGCGTCATGACCTTCAGCTCTGTGGTCCGGTTGAAAGATGGCACTTACGCCGGATTTTATCATCGCCGGACGGACGGCAGCCTCGAGGTGATGCAAACCATTACCAGGGACGGAGGTATGACGTGGTCAGAGCCTCGTGTTATTGCCGATGTACCCGGAAAAGATCCCTGCGAACCCTTTGTATTTAGGTCACCTGACGGTGATGAGCTTTGTTGCCTGATGCGCGAGAATACCCATCAGGGCCGCAGCCTGATGATGTTCAGCCAGGATGAAGGCCAAACCTGGAGCAAGCCGGTAGATACTCCCTGGGGACTTACCGGCGACCGGCATATGGGGGTATATACACCCGATGGAAGGCTGGTGGTTGCATTTCGCGACCGTGCACTGAACAGTCCGACTTATGGCCATTTTGTAGGATGGGTAGGTACCTATAAAGACATCAAACAGGGTCTTCCCGGTCAATACCGCATTAAGCTCCTCCACAGCTATGCAGGCGCAGACTGTGGTTATCCCGGCATGGAGATGTTGTCTGACGGAACCATCGTGGCAACCACCTATATCAAATACCGGCCGGGGAAGAGAAAGCATTCCGTGGTGTCCACCCGCTTTAAAATCGGGGAAATGGATTCCCTTTATGAGAGGAAGGCAAAGAAAGGAGAATAACAAATTAGTTTTATAATCAGCCTAAATAGAGCCTATCCATAAAGTCGAAAGATCTTTGAAGTTCTTTTAAATTATCTCTGTGTTACTCCATATTTGTTCTCTGTGAAACTCTGTGGTTCAAATATTTAATATTAACCACGGAGAACACAAAGGAAATAACGAAGAGACACAGAGGACTTTATGGACAAACACTAAATAAAGTCTTCCAAAAATTTAGAGTTTAAAGTGCAGAAAAACTATCTGTTGGACACATCTATTGAAATTCACGCTATCACATGGTTGCGAACCACCGCCGACGGATTGCCTGGAGCTATGATGGCCGAAAGCACTGTGAAACCGGTAATGAGCTGTTCGAAATTGGAGGACCTGTTTATTTTAAATATGAATGGTGGTTAGGTGGTCTCCTGTCCGTATTACAATTAAGGAGTGTAATAATATTTTGGAAAGGACCATGAGCCAAGTACATAAAAATTGATTTAAAGAACTCAATAATGCTTGAATTCAGATTTTTCTTTTTGGGGTTTGGGTTAGGTTGAGAATCTCCTCTCCGGCAATCGGTGGGGGGATTTTCTTTATGTCACTGTATATGGTGAAAGTAACTATATTAAAGAATAATATAGAACACAGATGACACTGATTCCCGCCTGACCGGACGGGCAGGGATAAACAAAGATTATTATTATCAGCGTAAATCTTGTTCGATCCGTGTCAACTTGTCCGGCCCAGACGGATCAGCGTTCCATATTGTATTAAACCAGTGGTCAAAAAAGATAAACTTTAAACTTGAAACTTTAAACCTGAAACATAAGCCCTCTGGGTTTGCATATGGTTTTCGGGAATGGGGTCAGAAATTATTCTGTTGATCCTTTTTAACCTTACAACACCGGGGTGCCATGAATCGCTTTCCATTCATCAGTCTGTGCCTGGGCATGCCCTTTTTTCGATAGTTCATACATTTCCTGTTGGGACAGCGACTTGGCTTTCTTTGCCGCATTAACGTTTTGAATCAACTCTTCTTTGGATTTCATTCCGATAACAGCAGTAGAAATTCCGGGTAAGGAATAAACATACCGTAATGCCATATCCCGGTTTTCGTTGGATATCCGGCTGTGATTTCTACTGACAGCTCCACCGAACACTTTCATGGCAACCAGCCCCATGTTGTTCATACGGGCCCTGGACCATACCTTGTCTTCGAAATTATAAATATGCTGTACGATATAGTTTACAGCATTCATCAATACGTCAATTTTTCCTGTGTCAAGTGCTTTGTGGAATCGGGAAGGATACACGTGTCCACTGGCTCCTATGAAACGGATCACTCCCTGTTGTTTTGCTTCTTCCAAAGCGCCGAGCGTTCCTTTTTCGGACAATACAAACTCACTGTCTTCAAATCTGCCCTGATGACCAAAATTATGAATGTGCACCATATCAATGTAATCGGTATTCATTCTTTTCATGCTTCGCTCCAGCAAGCGCCAGGTGCCGTCATAATCATGGGCTTCGGTCTTGCTCACCAGAAATATCTTTTTCCTGATAGAAGGCATGATGTTGCCCATCCGTTCTTCTGATTTTCCATAGTTCGGGGCGGTATCAAAATAGTTGATTCCAAGATCAACGGCTTTGGAAAGAATGGCATCCACGTCGTCCTGGGTTTGACTGTCCCAGCCAAGGGGTGCACATCCGTATGCCAGTTTGGAGACTTTTACTCCGGTTCGTCCCAATGTGTTCATGGGCATTGCGCCGGATTCAACCGAACTGCTTCCTGCCAGGCTCAGTCCGTTTGCAGCGAGTAAACCCGTTGCGGCAAAACTTCCTTTAATGAAATCTCTTCTGTTCATAGAGTCTTTGTTTTTCAGGGTAAGCAAATGAAATTGTGATACAAAATGTTATAACAAAGGAATGGAGTCAATGTTTGATTGGAACTCTGCAGATTTTTCAGTATATTGTTTCCTGATTTTTGTGATATCTGACATTCTGGGTTTCTAAACCGTTAAACTTGAAACACCAAACATGAAACTTTTTGCTTATGAACCGACGTGATTTTTCCAAAACAAGTCTTTTATTGGGGTTCGGAACCTTTACCGGATTGAATTTGGGTTTCAGAAGCCCCCGTATTCCCGGCCAATCTGGATCTTATTATGAAGAACCGGCCAAAAAACTGCCGGTTCGGAATGTAGATGTAGTTGTTGCCGGAGGGGGAACGGCAGGTATTGTAGCTGCTCTGGCCTCTGCCCGGCAGGGAGCCAAAACACTGCTCATTGAGCACAAGGGATATGTTGGGGGAACCGTTGTTGAAGGTGGTACAGCCCTTCACAGCTTTTATAATTTGTGGAAAGCTTTCCCTGAAGCAGAAAAACGACAGGTGGTGAAAGGCATCCCCCAGGAGATCATTGACCGATTGATGGATGTAGGTGGATGCACCGGCCATGCAGAGATGTCCAAAGGATATGATTATGATTCCGTTTGTACAGCCATCGATACGGAGCTCTACAAGCTGGTGACCATGGAGATGCTTGATGAAGCAGGAGTTACCATTCATGTAAATACCCGCCTGGTGGATTCGGTTACAGAAGGGTCCCGGATTCGCGGTGTGATCACGGAGAGCCGTTCAGGCAGGGAAGCCGTTTTTGCCAAAACATTTGTGGATTGCACCGCTTATGGCGATCTGGCCCATTTTGCCGGTGGAGATGTTTATGAGAAGAACGACTATCCCGTATGCAACAGCATCGGCATGGCCAATGTGAATATTGACCGCTATTATGATTTTCTGGAGAATTATGATGCCATAGGTCAGATGGCCCGGGGGATAAGAAGCGGAAGTGACGATCAGATCGTGCGCCTGAGTGGCTGGTCTGCCGATATGCCCGAAGGTTTTAAAAAGGAAGCTCGCAACATTGGTATGTCAATGACGACGACCACCGTACACGACAACTATCTGATGTTTGTCAAGATCAACATGAAGATGGACAAAAGTCCCACCGACCGGGATGCCGTGGCTAAAGCCGAGCTGGATCTGAGAAAGCGGCAATATCGGGCGGTAAATTTGTTCCGGCAATACATTCCGGGTTGCGAAGATGCTTTTATGGCCCGTACCAGCCCGCATCTGACCATTCGTAGGGCTAGAGTGGTAAACTGTGATTATGAGCTGAGCCTTTCTGATATCACCGAAGCACGGCATTTTGATGATGAAGTGATGGTGTATGGCTTTCATGACAGTGCCCCAAGATATCAGGTGAAAGACGGTGGTACTTATGGAATACCATACAGGGCTTTGCTGCCCCAAGGCATTGACAATCTCTTGGTAACCGGTATGATGATCACCTCCGGTCACGAGGCCCATATGTCCACCCGCAACACTGTATGTTGTATGGGCCAGGGCCAGGGAGCCGGAACAGCCGCCGCCCTCTGTGCAGAAAAGAATTGTAATACCCGGGAGCTACCCTATGCTAAACTGAGAACTCAACTTGAAAGGGATGGGGTCTATTTTGAAGGTTAAGCGTATTGTAATGCCATAATTAATTAGTGTCTGTCCATAAAGTTAAGGAAAAGTGAAAACCTAAAATAACAAAT
>CAYNPZ010000234.1:0-1637 GCA_964399175.1 uncultured Bacteroidales bacterium
GGATATTATAGACAGACTCTAATTAATTATCCTTTCATTCATTCTAAGTAGATTCAAATCGAAGTTCCTCTATATCCATCATCTGACAGAAGTGTTGGAGGTCTTCCTTGTGATCACCATAGATCAGAGAAGTATGGCGACCGGCTTTGAAGTTGACCACATCGTCTATATCATGCAGCTTCACCTCAACATTGGTACGACATGCTCCTGTTTCAGGCAATGGCATAGGTCTCAGGACCTCGCCGGTGCAAATGGCCATTTTGGGACGTGCTTCTCCAGATCCTGCTGAATGATAATAAGTAATCGTTACCGGTGTGCCGGGTTTCATAAGTACCCGCGGAACACAGCCCCATCCTGCTTCTGCATGGCTCCATAACTCATAAGGCTCATGCTCTTTGTCAAAACCTGCCATTTTTGAAGCTGAAGTGCAATGGGCAGCAAAGTATGTATTCTTTTCGGTATCCACCATCTCATTATGCTGGAAAGCCGGTTTGTTAAACAACTCCTGCAGTAGCATCATACATAGGGTGGCATCGGTGTCCGATTCACATCCTGCAGGGATTCCTTCATCCCTGAGCCCCATAAAGCCCATGCATGGGGGAACATGCTCACGATCGCGAAGACCACGCAAGCAATTCATCATCATGGCATCAGCCTGTTCTTCTTTAATCATCCTTTTAAGTGCATAATAAGCCCGGGATGCATTGACCGTATTCTCCTTATCCGGTTGTTTGATTTTTTCTGCCGTGTTCCACCAACTATTGGCACAGCGCTGTACTTCACTGTTAACATCGATTTGATCATAAACCTCCATAAACCGCTCAATGGGTACAGTAACCACCCGGGTTCCTATGACCGGGACCCGCTCTTCCTTTCTTTCCGAATAATCTATATTAAGAATGGTTTTTTTGCTCATCTTGAAAGCAGCATTGATCATTTTCAGCCCATATTCAACAGCTTCCAGGTTGTTGAGGGAGTTGATCATATAGGTTTCGGATTCGTTGTAGAGGCTGCGGACATCGGCTACCAGTATTACCCCCTGTGTGGCAAGTACAACGGAGGGTACCTGTGTTTCTTGTACAATACGCTCTATATTGGCAAAGTGGCTTTCCTTAAAGGGAAATAAGACCAGTCCGTTGGGCTTGGTTTCCTTTACCTCGTTGATGAACCGGGTCACGCTATCGGACTCGTCCAGGGGATCGCCTTCAAAGTCAATGTCAATACCCAGATTCTGCTCAATACTCCTTAGTTTACGCTCGTAACGTTGTTGCCGGCCTTCCGCATCGAAAGATGAACCAGGATAACTAAAATATCCTTCTTTCTTGAGCCTGCTGGTAGGTGGATAAGAAAACGCACATTTGATCAGGGGTTTATCCCTGTCGGCAGCTTTAGCTGATTGCGGAGCCAAGAGGCCCTGCTTTTCTTTTCCCGTTATCCAGGAAAAAGGGAGCATAGAAAGCGTACTTCCCACGGCTACCTGTTTTATAAAATTTCGTCGTTTCATATCGTTTGGTTTTTGATGACTAAATATTCATTATTTTATCAATCAGTATAAAAAGAGGGCCTTCCTGGAAGATAAATGTCTCCAAATGAAGGCCCTCCTCTTTTCCTAATTGTTATACAATGAATGCTTCAAT
>CAYNPZ010000234.1:1647-5927 GCA_964399175.1 uncultured Bacteroidales bacterium
AGGATTCTGAGTTAAACCTGACTTTTGTATTGCATCAAAAGGAATTGGGAAATTATACATTTTGGGTTTAAAAACTCTCTCCTGAGCCACACCTCTCTCATAGTCCAAACTTCCATCATCATGTTTGTAGATGGACATTTTTATGGCATCCTTGGCTGCAGTTTCGTCCAAAATTTCCCACCTGCGAACGTCGCAGAACCGGTGATTGTTTTCAAAAGCCAGTTCAAGCCTTCTTTCATGTCTGATATCCTCAAGATCAAATTCAGAAGCCGGAATATCGGGCAGACTCACTCTTTGTCTTATTTTATTGACATATTCTCTTGCAGTTTCAGTATTGCCAAGATGATACTGGGCTTCTGCATAATTCAGGTAAATCTCACCAAGCCGGAATATGATCAGAGGTACATCAGACTGGGTTTTCTTAAAATCAACCGATTCATCCATAAACTTATAATGCCAGTAACCGGTTGGAGATGAATTCCAACGCTGAACAGAAGACGCTCTGCTGTCTATACCAGGTTCAACATTTTCAGCATCTTCGGCAGGATAGTGCGCTTCAATTTTGCGTCCTCTGTATTGACGCCCATGATAAATAACATTGGCGTAAAACCTTACAGAACGGTTTTCATATGGATTTTGCGGATCATAACCTGAACCGGATTCATTGATCATCATCCCGTTATCCATTTCAAATTCATCCACCAGATCCTGAGTTGGGCCATCGCCGCCCCAACCGGTGAATCCATTGGGACTGTTCATCTTGTCGATCCAGTTCTCATCCACATACTCAGGATGATAAGACCGAGCAAAGATGATCTCGCTGTTGCCTCTGTCTAACCACATCTGGGCATAATCCATGTAATCCTCACAGCCCTCGGCACCAACTAATGAGTACTGATCCATCTGAATAACATTCCATGCCGCATCGCTGGCTGCTTGCCAGTCTTCCTCCGTACCGTTATGCCGGCTGCTTGCTGCATATAGCAGTTGCTGGGATTTCAATGCCTCGCAGGCTCCTTTTGTGGGTCTGCCCCAGTTGTCTGCATCCCATTCAGTCGGAAGGTTCTCTTTAGCGGTGTTTAACTCGCTTACTATAAAACTAAGAACCTCATCATAGCTGGCTCGTTCAACACTAAAATCATCATCCAATTCAAAAGGCTTCTTAATAAGTGGAACGCCATTATTTTCACCTTCCCACCATGAATAATAATTCAGCAGGTCAGCATAACAGTTGGCCCGAATATAGCGTGCCTGAGCTTTCAATGTATTGACCTTATCAGCCGGAGCATCTTCTATCTCATCCACTCTGTTAAGGAATACATTGCATACCCTTATGTTCTCATAATTCCAGTCCCAGCGGTTACAAGCTCCATAATTGCTGGCGCTTATATTTCCGGTATTGTAAACCCACATACCATGATCTCCACGTTGCATGGCATCATCAGAAAGGCCTGCTGGTGTATTTCTTGGGTTGTCCCAACCAATACCCCATTTTCCGACGCCATCATAGGCATCATTCAGATATTTCTCGGCCAAATTAATATCACTCCAAACATCCTTCTCACTGAAGGAATTCTTCGGTGCTTTATCCAGTACATCTTCCTCACATCCAATAAACAGAAGACTTAACGCACCTATTAACAGAATTATATTCTTAAAATACTTCATAATAACTGTCTTTTAACTGTTTAAAAATTAATATTTGCTCCCAATGTCAGCCTCATAATTTGAGGTAGAGGAGAAATTCCGCCTGACTTTTCGGGGTCATAATGTCCAGGCATACCGTCCCATGTCTTAAGGTTCCTTCCTCTCACATAAATCCTCAAATTTGATACACCCACAGTTGATAGCATATTGGAAGGCAAGGTATAGCCTATTGTAGCATTTTTAAGTCTTAAGAAGGTTGCATCCTGCAGCCAGATTTCAGCAGCTCTCTGGTTATGATAATCATCTCTTAGGAAAGCTCTTGGAAATCTGGAATCTCTATTTTCCGGTGTCCATCTCTTTTCATAAAATACTTCAACAGGATTAGATTCTCCAAAGAAAAATTGTGCCATGGCGTTTGTCTGACCCTGGAAGAAAATATTGAAATCCCAACCTTTATAGTTCAATCCAGCATCAAGACCAAACTGTATTTCCGGAATGGGAGAAGTATATTTTCTAATCTGATCATTACCGGTTATTTCGCCATCTCCATCCACATCCTGATAGTTTATATCACCCGGTATACTGCCATCCAGACTCACACTATTCTCTATTTCCTGTTCATTCTTATAAACTCCATCACTCTTATAAACCACCCATGAGTCAATCGGGTGACCTTCCTGTTGTCTCCATTCAGGAGTTCCTTCCGGTTCAGCCATATCTATAATCTTACTACGATTATAGTGGAAATTACCGGTAACATTATAGTTAAGATCACCGGCAGAATTTTCATGGGTAAGTTGAAGTTCAACTCCCCTATTGTCTACCTTACCAAAGTTTTCATCGGGCAATTCCAGGGCAGTATAGTCCGGAACCTCTGCCGCACGAGATAACAAGATTTGTCGTCTTTTTTCGTAGAAATAATCAAAATTAAAGGTAAATAAACCTTCTAATACCGTAACATCAAATCCGATATTCTGCTGGGTTGAAACTTCCCAGGTAATATCGGGATTGGGCGTGGTTGCAAGACTAAATCCTTTATTAATTGTTGGAGAAACTCCAAATGCAAAGGCATTATAATAATTATACTGAGCCAAGTACTGATAATTGGGCACATCGTCGTTACCCATTTTACCATAGCTTGCGCGCAATTTCAAATTATCCAGCCAATCGATGCCACCCATAAAGGGTTCTTCGGAAATGGTATAACCTGCAGAAACAGATGGGAAAAGTCCAAACCTTTTGTCTTCAGGAAAGTTAAATGAACCATCATACCTCATAGTAAAATCAATCAAATATTTCCTTGCGTAATTATAAGAAAGCGAACCGAAATAATTGACTCTTCCGCCTTCAAAAATGCTTTCCCAATTGTCTCTTTCAACTTCCGTTCCTGCCCAAAGATAAGGCTGTTTGGCACTTGGCAGGCCCTTCCGATAGGCTCCCAGATCAGTATATTGGGATTCACTTTGCTCATAAGCGGCAAAAGCGGAAACGTTGTGATCGCCAAAGCTTTTGTCATAAGTTAACTGCGCGTGATAAAAGTCTGTTTTGCTTTGGTCGTTCGATGAATAGACACCTCTGCTTCCTCTATGCGAACGGGAGAAAGCTTGATGTTCTATAAATTCACCGGTTTCCCAATTCTTACTATACATTTTCCAAATGTTATAGAAAGTTCTTGAATCTCCATACTCTCTGTTATAGTTGGCATAACCGGATAATTCCAGCCCTTCTGTTAACCAACCCATATCATATGTAAAGTTAATTTTTGCATTGATTATCCTACTGTTCTCATCACTAAACCCATAATCTCTATTGGTCATCGTAATAGGACTTTGCATTGATTCGGTTGGCGGGCCCAATCTACCATCCGGCCAGCGGTCTACAATCCAGGGATAGGTGCCAAAACCAACAAAAGGATCGGAAGTTTGGGGTTCTCTTTCCTTCTCAATTCTGCCTGACAAATTAACACCCAATTCCAGGTTATTGGTCGGCTGAACACTTAAATTGGTCCTCAACTGATACTGGTTGTAATCTGAATCGCCTGACTTAAGCAAACCCTGCTGATAAAGATAATCGCCACTCACGTAGTACTGCATATCTTCGGATCCACCACGCACAGATAAATTGTGATGGGTTTGCGGTGCCTGATCTGCACCAACAACCTCATACCAATTGGTATTGGGATAACGAAGAGGCATATCTTGTTCCTTAAAATGTTGAATTTCTTCTTGTGAGAACCAGGGTTCCGTACCTGCATATTGACTTGCTTCATAATTGTATTGTGCCCACTGATAGGAGCTCATTGACTGATAAATATCAACAGGTCTCTGCATACTATATTCTGACTGCAATGAAAACTCAGCTTCCTGTTCACTTCCTTCCTTTGTTTGAACAAGAATTACACCGTTGGCAGCTCTTGCACCATAAATGGCAGCAGAAGCATCCTTCAGCACACTTACACTTTCAATATCATTGGGGGATAAGTGAGCCAGATCCCTTAGACCTCTGGGCACTCCATCAATAACAACCAATGGATTATTATCTCCCAGCGTAGATTTACCGCGAACGAGAAAGTCCAAATTGGGTTCTCCGGGTTCACCGCCTCTGTCAGAAACAACAAGGCCCGGAACTTTACC
>CAYNPZ010000235.1:0-3396 GCA_964399175.1 uncultured Bacteroidales bacterium
TCCTGGCCAACACGGGCTTCCATTCTTACCGGTTATTATCCCCAGCAGGTCAATATAGACGGGGAGCGGGCGGCTTTCCCGAAATGGGGGTATATGATTCCCAGCCACCTGGATAAAGCAGGATATCGAAGTTACCACAGCGGCAAATGGCATGTTTCGAATGTTAATGAAGTAACCGGCAGGGGAGGATTTGACCGTTCCTTTAATTGCACCTACACGGGCAGTCGTCACTTTACTCCAAAAGCTGAAAATCTTTACCTGGATGATAAAAGCTTTAAAGAATTGCCCGATGTCTCGAGAGGCAGCGATTACTATTCCACCAGCGCGATAACGGATTATTCCATTCAATTCCTCAAACAACATCAAAACCAGCATGCCGGTACACCGTTTTTCCTTTATACGGCTTTCATTTCTCCACATTTTCCACTGCAGGCGCCCCAAGAGGTTATTGATAAGTACCGGGACCGTTATCTGGGTGGCTGGAACAAGCTCAAGCGTGAGCGCTATCGGCGCCAGAAAGAATTGGGTTTCGATCTGGGCGAAAATGCGCCTTTCGAATACATGGTAACAGCACCCTGGAGCTGGCCTGAAAAATGGCTTAAAGACAGTATCGCCGGTGAGATGCGTTATGCAAAGCCCTGGGATCAATTAACCGAAAAGGAAAAGCACCTTCAGGCCACCAAGATGGCCATCCATGCTGCCATGGTGGATATCATCGACCGGGAGGTAGGTCGGATACTGGATCAGCTAAAAAGGATGGGGATTGCTGAAAATACGCTGGTCCTGTTCCTTTCTGATAACGGAGCCAGCGCTGAGCAGATTATCCGTGGGGATGGACACGACCCCGATGCCCCGCTCGGATCAGCCGATTCCTACCTGTGCCTTGGTCCCGGCTTCTCCACGGCCAGCAATACCCCGTTGCGCCGGCATAAATTCTGGACCCATGAAGGAGGCATTAACACGCCCATGATTGCTCACTGGCCCGACGGTATCGAAGCCAAAGGAGAATTTCGCCACGGCGTTGGTCATGTAGTTGATTTTCTCCCCACTTTTCTGGATCTGGCTGGTGTGGAACCCCTGAAAGAACGGAACGGTTATCAGGCACCGAAACTGCCGGGCCGCAGCTTGGTTCCCCTGTTCAAAGAAGATAAAAAATGGGAGCGCGAAATTTATTTTAGTCACGGTGGTAATTACGCCCTGCGTCAGGGGAGGTGGAAAGCGGTGATCTCATCCGACATCGACGGCCGCTGGCAGCTTTACAACATGCAAAAGGACCGCACCGAGCTGAACAACCTGGCCGACGATTTTTACAACTTCGGCGATCCCTCCTGGGAAAAATCCATGCAGGAACGCCTCGAAGAAATGAAGGCCCGCTGGAAGGAGCTGAATGAACTGTACCAGGATCAGGGCAAAGTTGGCTTGGATAATGAGGATGAGTAGCTGGAGCAAAGATCAGTAAAAGTTTGAGCCATTATTAAAGTAATGATTGGATGATTGGTTGCCTGCCCGCCAGGCAGGCGGGATTGGTTGATTGCCCGCAGCAGACGGGCCTGTCCACGCCTAGCGGAATTAAAGAAGCTCAGGATAAAGCTCGATAGGTTTCAGGTTTAATGTTTAAAGTTTGCAAGTGACCGAATTATTGGTAATGCCGGAACGATTTCTTTGAATCTTTCTTCTCCATGTGGAACTGATAATCGGTCAGACGGGGTGTCACAATAAGTGACTTTTTATATTCCACTGCCCCTGTAGCATCTGTGATTGCCAACTGGTGCCCTTTTGTCCCTTGCCAACTCAAACATTCAAACTCCCGTCAAACAATCAAACTCTTTCAAGCTCTTTGTCAAACAATTTAAATAGCTTCTTTTCTTTCAATTCAATCATCCAATCATTCTCTCATTTCATCTACTGTTTCCACAGCACATCTTCCGAGGCCCTGTCGTCAAATTCGATCTCTTCGCCGGGTACAGAATCATCGATGTTTATGAATCCGGTTTCGCTGCCGGTTATGCGCAACTGGGATTCGCCATTCTCCGGCTGAAGAGAGAGATCCTTCAATGAACCTTCTATGATATCATCAAGGGTTAACGCCGGCCCGTTTTCAGCCTGTATGGAGACATTCTCCAGTATCAGGTCCTTGGTACGCTGAAGGAGGGCGCCTTCTTCAGCGTTTTTAATATCAATATTTTTAAAAGTAATCCCGGTTAGCCATTTTTCAGGCATACCATAGGAATAGATGGCTTTTTGGGCACCGTCAATGCTTACATTGGAGATGTGGATGTCCCTGAAATGGGTAGCTACTCCCCTGCCGCCGTATTCGTTGGGGCATATATAAATGGCATTGCCCACCATATCTTTCATTTCCACATCTTCAATATAAATGTTTTTTACTACATTTCCGCGGCCTCGTCCGCTCTTGATCTTAATGCCGGCAGGCATCCCTTCAAAATAAAGATCATGGGCATAAACGTTTTCCACGCCTCCGGAGACTTCGCTGCCGATGGTGATGCCGCCATATACATGTTCACCCTTTGCGGTTATGTGTCGAACCACAATGTTTTTACTCGGAATATCGATCCTCAGGCCGTCCTCATCCAGCCCCGATTTGATGGGTATGGCATCGTCGCCTACATTGAAGTGGTTGTACTCGATCAGTACATTTTCGCATCCGTCCGGGTTGATCCCATCGGTATTGGGGGAGTTGGAGGGTGCATAGACTTCTATGTCCCGCACGATAACATTCTTGCAGTATACCGGATGCACGTTCCACATGGGGGAATTCCTCATGGTGATGCCCTCGATCAGAACGTTTTCGGATTTCCAGGGTACCAGGAAGGTGGGGCGCATGCCTTCTACACCGCCTCCTTTACCAAAGTTTTTTCTTAAGGGCAGGCGGTATTGGGCGGCTTCCTCACGGCTGCCCCCGCCTGTTGCCCATTCATACCAGAATTCATCTCCCTGACCGTCCAGGGTCCCTTTACCTGTGACGGCAAAGTTTTTCACCTTGGGGGCATATATCGGAGGACAGTAATTGTAGGCTTCTACCCCCTCGTGGCGAACTTTCACAAGGGGAAGATAATCCTCAATATCGGTGCTGAAATGAACCGTGGCACCTTCAGCAATTTTCAGGTTGATGTTGTCAAACAACACCCGGATGGGGCCTGTATGCCAATCACCTTCCGGGAAAAGCACGGTACCGCCTCCGGCTTCATGGCAGGCTTCTATTGCTTCATGAATTGCCTCGGTATCCTTGTTACCATCTTCACCATCCGGCTCGGCTCCATAGTCTTGTATATTGAAAGTCTGATCCGGAAACTGCGGCCGCTCTAGTTGAGGCATGTCAAACGGCGCATCGATGGATGCTATTTCCTGTGGTACATTCTGCGGCTGAGCCATGGT
>CAYNPZ010000235.1:3496-5893 GCA_964399175.1 uncultured Bacteroidales bacterium
ACTTTCCATCAATTATCTTTAACTTTGAAATAAAAATCCAATCATGAAAGCGCATTTAAATCTTACCTTGCTGTTGGCCCCTTTCTTGGTGGTATCCTGCAATTCACAAGAGGAGAAAAAGGAGAAGAAGCGTCCAAATATTTTATGGATCGTAGCAGAGGATGCTTCTCCACACATAGGTTGCTATGGTGAAACCGCCATTAATACACCTGCTTTGGATGGCATGGCGGAGAATGGGGTGCAATTTACCCAGGCATTTGTAACTTCTCCGGTCTGTAGTCCTAGCCGTTCGGCTATGGTTACCGGAATGCAACCGGTAACCCTGGGCACGCATAACCACAGAAGTCAGCGAAAGACGGGTAAAGGTGGGGGAAATGAAGATTATTATGAAAGTTTTGATCTGCCTGAAGAGATAAAGATGATTCCCCAATTGTTCAAAGAGGCCGGTTATTTTACCAGCCTGGCTTCGTGGCATTCCTTCAACAGTCCGGATTCTTCTCTGGGCAAGGAGGATTACAATTTCATCTATGACCGGGATGATGTGTATATGGGTGATGACTGGATCGGAGAGGACACTGAAAAGCCTTTTTTTGCCCAAATACAGCTTCATGGCGGGAAAAACAGAAATCCGGACATTCAACAATCGGTGGATCCGGATGATGTCACGCTTCCACCCTATTACCCCGATACGGATGTTTATCGGAATGACTGGGCCAGTTACCTGGAGGCATGGATATACATCGACCAGCAGGTAAAAGAAATTCTTTCCGTCCTGAAGGAAAGAAAAGAGCTGAAAAACACCCTGATTTTCTTTTGGACCGATCATGGGATCAGTCATTTGAAAGCCAAGCAATTCCTTTATGAAGGAGGGATAAGGGTTCCAATGATCGTTCGCTTTCCCGGCAAGAAACACGCAGGAACCGTTGACGATCAGCTTGTGAACCAGCTGGATATTGCTGCCACTTCATTGCGTCAGGCCGGAATAGAGATCCCGGACTATATTCAGGGTCGGCCCCTGTTCGATGAAAACACCAAAGAGCGGGAATATTTGTTCACTGCCCGCGATCGTTGCGATGCCACAGTAGATATTATCAGATCGGTTAGAACCAAAAAGTATAAGTATATCAGGAATTTTTATCCGTTTATTCCTCATATGCAGCCCAACCGGTATAAAGACAGGAAGACAATAACAAAGCCGATCCGGGAAATGCATCAAAAGGGAACCCTTTCCAAAAAACTGGATAAAATGTATTTTGGTCCCAGATCCAAAGAAGAGCTGTATGATCTGGAGAAGGATCCTCATGAAATGAACAATCTGGCCGGGGATCCGGAGTACAGGGATGTAAAGCAACGAATGCGGTCGGCCCTTTATTCCAAAATGAAAGAATACTGGGATATGGGGCTGATTCCCGAGCCCGCACTGGAAGAACAGGGACTAAAGGAGGGGAGCAAATATTTTATACTGAAAAACGATACCGCCCGGATATCAAAGATTATCGATATTATTGAGAAAGGTGAAAACAACAATACCGGGGCGCTGAAGAAAGCCCTTGAGTCACCTTTAACTTCTGTTCGTTACTGGTCGGCCACCCGATTGGGTGTGAACGGAACTAAAGAGGCCATTCCCAACCTTAAAGCACATCTGGAGGATCCTTCGGCTTCTGTAAGAATTGCTGCCGGACTGGCCTTATGCCGTCTCGGTGATAACGATACGGGATTGAAAACGCTGGAAAAAGAGCTGGATAATTCCAACCTGATTGCAGAGATGTATGCCCTGAGGGCGCTTGAAAAGGTGGGCGACAAGGCCATGCCTTTAAAGGAACGCATCAGGGAAGAAAAAGACAGCAGGTATGAATTTTCAAGAAGGCTGGCGACAAGGATATACAGGAATCTATTGGAGTAAGCCAGACAATTAAAAGCAAATTTTATTATGTTTAACTTTTCTACTTAATTCAACGAGAATAAAGGCAAGCATCAAATCACAAATTACAAATCCCAATTACCTGCCCTGCCGGCAGGCGGGAATTCCAAATTCGAATGCCAAATGACCCAAACAAGTAGCTTCTTAGATTCCAGATAGGTGTAACTTACAGGAATATATGCAGTTTTGATCATTGGTATTTTGGAAATTGGTTATTATTTGTTATTTGGTTTTTGATATTTGGTGCTTTGTTTCCGTAGATTTTTTTATATTTAGATATTATTCATTAATTAAATTCTAATTCTCATGCAAATTTCTCTGTTTTTGTTTAGAAAGGTATTATACAGTTTACTATTTTGTTTTATAATGATTGCGTTCACCAATTGTTCCCCCTCTGATTCCAATCAGGGGGATAATGGCAAGGCCTCGCAATATGAGGCTGATGTCATAGTATACGGAGGGACTTCCGGTGCAGT
>CAYNPZ010000236.1:0-4210 GCA_964399175.1 uncultured Bacteroidales bacterium
ATGGGTGATAAAAAATTTTTGGTTACTTTCAAATTTACATATAAATTGTTGAAAAAATTGAATTTACAAAGTAAAAAATGGATGGAAAACAACAACACCATCCAATTTTCAGTAATTCGTAAAACAATCAGAACCATAATCGCATAAGCAAATGCCTGTTAAGCTTTACATAGAAATTAATCTGAAGAAAAAACGAAACCTGCCTACTTTATTCATAAATTCTATCAGTTAATACTTTTACGTTTTGTTCTCTATTTAGCATTGTCCAACATCTGTAAAGCCCTCTCAACCATCTTCTCCCCTGATCCGGGAGTTAACAGTGAATTAAGCGGCTCGTATGCTCCTTCTCTATATTGTCGTTTTGTCGGGACATAATGAATATCTATGTTGGCCAGTTCAATAACCATTGTGTTGGCAAATGGTGAACGCTCCTTCAGCGCCAGCCCAAGTTCAACGGACACTTCCCCGGGTAGGGTAACGATTGCAGTTTCCGAATCCAGTCGAAACACGTGGATTTCTACAGGCAGCCTCCATGGATCACCCGAAACAACAGGGGTTACAGCATTGTCTCCCCGCAATTCATCAAGCTCCAGAATTTTACGCCGGCGTACTTTCTGATAAAAGGACCGTTCATTATAAAGGGGTTCAGCATCTTCATCCCGGGCCCATTGATATTCTTCTTCCGTGAAGCCCTGTAAAGCCGGATAAATTGTCCTAGATACAACCTTAAAATCAGGATTTAACTGTTTCCTTTCAGAAAAGGCTTCCTGAATGGCTTCTGCAATCCCTTCTCCGATCATCTCCGTTTTCTTTTCAGAAGGCGAGGGAGCGGAAAAATCATGATGATTCAGATCTCCACAAGTTCCGTTTCCAAAAAGGGAAATCATTTCTTCGTTAAATATCTCCCGGATGTTTTCCTGCAGGTAAAAGGGATAATCGGCATGAAATTCAGTTTCACCACGTGTATCGGTATGATTGGCAAAAACCGTTAGAGAAGCACTAAAATTTTCCTGATCGGCGGGCCTGAACATGACAAAGTGAACATCCGGATCAATGGGACCTGCCGGACGAACTATTTTTGGATTCTGGAAACCCGGATTCCAGGCCACCTTGCCGTTGGTCATAAGACGACGCCGGTTGAAAGACAAACCGGTGGCATGGCCTATGCCTGCTGTCAGTTTTACTTCCCGGGTCTGTTCATATGCATCGACCAAGGCCTGAGTCATACTCTGTATCAGATTCGCCACATAACTTTCATGATCTTCAACGGTTAACTCATCAGCAGCTTTACGGTCTGCATATTCTTTTATGGCTTCACGAAAAGCTGGTCCTGCGTGAGTGTGTGTAGCAGTAATGCTAATGTTCTCAAAAGGTATGCCCGTCTTAGTTAAAACGCGCTTTCTTACGATCCTGCTCAGATCCCGCGGAATACTTAGCACATCACAAATAAGAATTGCACCCTGATTTTCCCCTTGCTTAAAAACCAGGGCTTTGGCATAAAGAGGAGTACCCACACCAGTACTCTCACCCCGGTAAGAGGAATAACCAACGGGTGGGGTGATATCTACGCTCTCGGTTCCTACTTTCAGGGAACCATTTTTTTCATTCTTTTGACAACCTGTGGTAATAAACAGTAAGCCCGATAAAACAACCAAAAATACAGACAAACGGATAACCTGATGCTCTATCCCCTGTAAAGTATTTAAAACATTAAAATTCAGTCGGTAAATATCCCTCACATCTTTATGCTGGACTTGAAAATGGAGATGTTTTGTTTTTAACTTATCCATCACTATAGTTTTTTTGTTTATAAAAAATCTTTCTAGTATATTCTAAGTTGAGAAATAAAATAACTGCTTTAACTTTTCTCTATAATTATTATTTAATATTTTGGATTATATAAGAGTTAAAGTCATTCTATTACAGCACCTCAATCACCTTGCTGATATTAATTGATCAATTGCTTTCTTATGTCGTTCAAGGCAAGGTGCCAAAGTAGGTCTCCAGGGAGCAGTCATATACCCATACAGTCGGCTTGAATCAATAAACTTATTGCAATAATCAACGGTCATACCCATATTGTCGGGATTCGAATGATTGCTCCCCGTTGGAATCTGATCAAAGCCATATTTATTTAGTTTTTCATAGTATGTTACATATTCATGGGGATCGGAGCCGAAATCTGTTCCATAATACCAATTACTCTGAAGTACAGATTTAGGCATCTTTCTGAAAAACACATCCGGATGATGCCATACATAATCGGACCAGATCCAGGGCCGCACATTCTTCTTTTCCACCTCACCGATCAGAAAATAAAAATCACCCCACCAAAGCTTATCCTGCCTGATAACGGCATGTTTCAATCTTCGCTGATGACTCGCAGTCTCTTCATCCATACCTAAATGGAAAAACCGGGGTTTATTAAAAAGATCGACTACTTCTTCAATCAGATCCTTGCAAACAGCATAGTATTTATCAGTGGAAATCATCCGGGAATATTTTCCCAACCAGATATCATGACCAGCACCAAAATTGAGCTTCGGGATGGGCTCCAGCCCCATTTTTCGCATTTTCTCAAGTTCTTTGCGTAACTTACTGGGAGTCCAAGCATTTTTAACTGCAATCTCAGGGTGGCTTTCAAATTTCACTCCATCTCCAACATCAATCAGTACCATGTTCATACCCACCTGACTCATATATTCCAATAAACTATTCCACGTCTCATCATCGAAGGTGAGCTCAGGTCTGTATCCATGTGCCCATTCCCTTGCTTCCTGGCAGGTTTCACATTCATAGGCGGGATCTTTATATTCTTCCGGAATATAGTCTTCCCACATATTATAACTCAGATGGAGAAGAATGGCCTTAATCTTCTCATCAGAAGCTCGATTTTGTGGGAAAAATCCATTCGGTTGTGCCAGCAGCGAACCGGAGAAACTGCTCATTATTCCTGCTGCAATTGCTTTTTTAATAAAATCTCTGCGGTTTGTCATTTTATGATTGTTTTAAAAGTTAAAAATTTCACGAAATTATATTATTTAGCATTATATAAGGCTTATTGATTCAGCGTGTCTTGCCACTTTCCGTTCACCGCTGGGGGCGCGGCTTGTCAACTTGACCAGCAGGTCGTACGTTCCTCCCGGTAACTCCCTTATCCCCCAAGTCTTCGCGGGCATGTTCGGCAAACTGCATAAGACGCTGCACAACTTCCGGGTGCTGCTCGGCAACGTTAAGCGATGAGCTAATATCATTCTCAACGTCAAACAACAATGGCTTCGCCTCTTCCTCCGATCCAAAGTGCGGATGCCTGGAAAAGTTGTCTATTGGAAGGAACAATTTCCAACGGCCGCTACGGACAGCCTGCAATTGTTCTTCCTGATAGTAATAGAAAACCTCGTATGGTGATTCGGCACCCGGTTTGGCAAATATAAGCGATCGAATGTCATAACCATCGATAATTCGATCAGTTGGTGGCTCAGTGCCAGCCAGGTGTGCCAGCGTAGGCAAAACATCCATGGTTGTGCACAATTCGCTGCACACGGTTCCTGCGGGGATCTTTCCGGGCCACCACATGATTGTGGGAACACGAAAGCCACCTTCCGCTGTCGTGTAACCACGACCGTGCAACGGGAGATTACTGCCCCGTCGCGGACTGTACGATGGCGCATCGGCATTAACATCCCCGGCCAATGGCGCGCCGTTATCTGATGTCCAAATGACAAGGGTTTGATCGTCGAGATCAAGTTGCTCAAGCTTATCCAGAATCTGGCCGAGCGACCAATCCAATTCCTCAATCGCATCCCCCCACGGTCCGTTTTCGCTACGGCCTTGAAAACGTGGACTTGCAAATGGCTCACGCGAGCTTCCCGGCATATTATGGGGCAAATAAAGGAAAAAGGGATGATCTTTTTGTTGTTCAATAAAGTTCAACGCGCTCTCTGTTTCTCGCTGGGTTAACAAATTGCGATTAGCCGGTGCTTCAATTACACTTTCGTCCTTCATTAACGGCAACGGAGGCCATTGTGCACCATTCAATCGATCACCTATTCGTTCACCGATCGCTTCAGTCATATCGTCGCTATAAGGCAGTCCGAAAAATGAATCGAATCCTTGACGGGTAGGAAGAAACTCCGGCTGATCACCTAAGTGCCATTTGCCAATGATCTTTGTGGCATAGTTCTGCTTTTTAAGTACCTCTGCAATAGTA
>CAYNPZ010000236.1:4310-5882 GCA_964399175.1 uncultured Bacteroidales bacterium
AGTTTTTTTAATCATGATATTTGTTATTAAATGTTGTATTCTAATATAACCAAATTTATGGTTAAATTTTTAAGGAGTTGGGTGAAGTTTTTACACTGGACGCATTTTATAATGTTCAAGAATTAACCACCATATATTATATTTAAAATGCTGCATTTCTCCTTCAGTTTTCCTGTTTTTTATATTAAAACACCCTCTCAAGAATATTGACCATATTTTTTAGCCAACTCCGTAATCAATTGTATACGTTCAGCTTTAACATTCGGGGCTATCGAACAAGCCGTACTTAAAATAAATCCCTTGTATTTCATCCCGGTTTTTAGCCTGCTCAGTATATCCTGTTGCAGATCATCATCACTTGCTTCCAGTAAGACATTCACCGAATCAATATTGCCTTTTATAAACATGTCATCGCCAATTCTTTCAAAAGCCTCTTCGAGTTCAACATTCCCGATCGGTGGGGGATCCAGACACTCCATTCCTGCAGCACCGCTCTCACTCATCATTTCCAACCGATCGTTAATACTCCCACATGTATGGACATAGGAATATTTACCTGCCTGATGAATTGCTTTAACAATTTGAGATATATAAGGCAACTCAAACTCTCTATATAGTTCCGGGGAAATAAAACCCATCCCTGCAAAGGGGGATGAGATTTTTATAGCATCAATATCCTGTGAACAAAGCCCCCGGGCCATCTCTACAACCCCGTCGGTAAATTTCCGGAGAATGGCTTTGCACGTATCCGGATAAGTCATCATACCCATCAAGGCGTTTTCATATCCCAAAAAGTTTAACATATAATCCAGTGCTGAGGTTACTTCTCCATGAATAGAAAAATGCCCCTGGGTTTTGTCATTCAAAATATGAAAAATCCGGTAAGGATCCTCATCAGAAATAAAAAAATAACTCTCTTTTGAAGCTGGAACATAATTCAATTGTTCGGGTATGTAACTCAAAATATCCGGATCTTCCAGGTCCTTCTCCTTTGGCGGCTCATAAAACCTGTCAACAGGCAGATCATCATCAGGGTATACTTCCTCCCGGTCCTTAAAAATGGCTTTCTCATGGCCGTTTTCTTTTTCGAACTTTTTAACCTTTTCTCTCCAACGGGGATCATGACCATGTATTGAAACCAGGATTCCGTCAAAGTCAAATTTCTCACGCAAAATAAGCAAAGCCTCAGCATATTTGTCAACATCCAGCCACAATTCCATCGGAGTAATTTCTGTTTCCTTTAACTGATGATTCATGAATCCGATACTGAATTGAGACATGGAGGGCACTCTGTCTGGAGTATCCAATCCCATTGCCTTTAATACTCTGGTTCGTGATAGCATATTCTTATATATTTATTGATATATAGCATAGATATAGTCGGTATAAAAGAACTATTCAAAACATAGATTTTCAAATATTGCTAACATCAGATCGGTTAGCAATATTTGAAAACCATGTTGTTGAACCTATCATTTCAATCAAATTGGGATAAGTTCAAACTGGGATTCAGTTTAGTATTGGAAAGACGCACTTCATCCCACGTCACCTTTTCCCGGGATATTCCGGCTT